>NZ_JBFAGV010000016.1:0-141563 GCF_040653855.1 Streptomyces sp. NPDC050856
GTCCGGGAGCAACGGCTCGATCCGCGCCCACTGCGCATCAGTCAACGGCACACCCGGACCAACGACCGACTGATCCAAACGAAACTGCCTAGCCGCCGAGAGACCACAGGAGGGTGGTGGCGCCGGTGAAGCCGAGGCCGCCGAGGGCGGTACCGGTGACGGCGATCCACAGGCGGCCGGTGCCCTGCCGGGCATGGTGGATCCCCGCCGCGCCGAGGGTGACGGCGAGGGCTCCGGAGAGGATCGCCCAGGGGAACATGACATGCGCGACGGCGACGGAGGCGGCGCCCAGAGCGAATGCGGTGGGGCCCAGGGCGACTGCGGGTGTGTCGGACCGGTCGGGTGTGGTCGGCTCGGGCATGACCTGTTCCCCCTTTTTTGAACGAGTTCAACGATTGCTGATCCTAGCAAGGGGGAGTCGCCGCCGATGGCTCAACAGAGGCACAGGCACAGGCACAGGCAGAGGCAGAGGTGGAGGCATGGCATGGGCAGGGGCCGGATCCGGTGCTCAGGGCCGGTCCCCATCCCCAAGCCGCAGGGCTTCGCTGCCGGCCCTAGGCCTTGAGCCCGATACGCGGCATCCACGCCTCACCTACCGTCCTCGCCATGGACACCACGGGAATTCTCGACGAGGCGCTCCAGCGGCTGCACGGCTCGGGCCCGGAGCGACTCGGACGGCTGAGCAATCACGCGCCCATGGCAGTTGAGGCCCTCGTCTCGCGCGGCCGGGCGCACTCGGTGCACCGGTGGCTCGACCTCTACGCGCCCAAACTGGAGGAGCGCCCCTGTGGCGTGGAACCCGTGACGGACGCCAACTGGCGCTCCGCCCTGGGTGATCCGCGCCGCGCCGCCGACTGGATCACCTATTTCGGCCGTGAGGTCGCCGAGCGCCCCTGGCGCCTGGTCCTCGCCGAGTGGTGGCCCCGTCTCCTGCCCGGCGTGTACGGCGGCTCGACGCATCCGGCGATCCGGGTCGGCCACGCCGTACGCACCCTCCTGACCGGCGAGAGCACCGAGCCGCGTCTGGCCGAGCTCGCCCACGGCCTCGGTTACTGGGCCGCCCGCCACCACCCCGTCGCCGAACCCGCCCCGT
The DNA here is from genome assembly GCF_040653855.1 of Streptomyces sp. NPDC050856. Lineage (NCBI taxonomy): Bacteria > Bacillati > Actinomycetota > Actinomycetes > Kitasatosporales > Streptomycetaceae > Streptomyces > Streptomyces sp. NPDC050856. The sequence continues at coordinate 1,094 of NZ_JBFAGV010000016.1, forward strand.
TGCCCGGTGCTGACACCGCCGCCGCCGCCCTCGACGCGGTCACGCCCATCCCCGAGCAGGAGGGCGCCTTCGCCGTACGGCTCGGCCACGTCACGGGCCTGCCGGTGTGGCCGGGTGCGATCACGGACCCCGGCGAGGCACGCCACCGCCTCACCGAGCTGGTACGCGCCGCCACCCATCGGTACGCCACCCACGGCCATGGCGAGGCGACGATGCTGGTCCACGCGGCCACGGCCCCCAACGCCGTGCTCCGCGTCCTGCCCGCCCTCCCGCCCGCCCTGTGGGCACCGAGCCTGCGGGCCGCCTGGACGGCATCCGCGGCGGTGACCGCGATGTACGCACCCCGTCACCCCGTCAGGTACGGCCCACCGGGGCCCCTGTCTCCCGAAGCGGTGCTGGAAAGGGCGGTGGCGCATGGTGACGAGCACGTCATCAAGTTCACCGACGCGGCCCTCGATGTCGGCGACGAGCGGGCACTCGTGGCGGCTCTGCGCTGCGTCGAGCTGAGTGAACCGCTGGTCTGATCCGGCTGGCGGCGTCGCGTCACCCCGGCGCCGCTGCCCGTCGCGGGCGACATCGCCATGGCGGCGGCCCGAAGGAGCGGCAGAAGGAGCGGCGGACGGGGGTGGCGCCCCACCCGGCGCGGTCGTCGCGGCTCGCGCCCACCACGGCGCTGCCCGCGCCGGCCGCAGGCTCGGCGCAGGGGGTTCGGCCGTGTCGCGCCGTTCCGCTGTCCTCCGGTCGAAGACCGGTGGGCGGCACCGGCCCACGCGCAACCGGAAGAGGCGCTTGTCTCTCTTGGACTGTGGGCCCGCCGGCCCCGCCGACCGCCGCTGTCCGCACCAGTCGAGGAGCCGTCCGTCATGCCCGACACGCCCACGCCCACGCCTACGTCCACATCCACATCCACTTCCACGCCCCGGCGCCTCAGCCGCGGGATCGCCGCGCTCGCCGCCGGAGTCGCCTTGGCGGTCGTCGTCCCGGTGCCGGCGGAGGCCGTGGTCGCCGCGCCCCGGGCGGCATCGGCCGATCCGGTGTCCGCCGTGCTGTACACCAACGAGGAACGCAAGGTGGCGCTCGCCTACTGGACCCCGGCCGTATCAAGGCCGTCGGCAAGTCAGTGGACCTCGGCCCCACGGGGCCCAAGGCCACGCGGTGGAGCGGGACCATGATGAAGACGGTGGGCCGGCTCTTCTTCGTCAACCCCAGGGGTGCTGACACCTGGTGCACGGCCACCGCTGTGCGGAGCGCCAACCGCTCCGTGGTGATGACGGCGGGACACTGCGTCCGCCGTGGTGCCTCGCCCGCCAACACCAACACCACGATGGTCTTCGTCCCCGGCTACGACAAGGGCAACCGGCCGTACGGCGTGTTCGCGGTCCGTACCGCTCTGACCCCGCGCGGCTGGGCCGAGGAGGCCACCGACGATGTGTCCGCGCTCGTCGTGGACGCCGACAGCAAGCGCCGCAAGCTCACCGACGTCGTGGGAGGCCAGGTGGTCGCCTTCGGCCGCCCGGTCGGTGGGAAGATCTCCGCCTTCGGCTATCCCGCCACCCGCCCCCAGCTCGGTGAGCAATTGCTGCGCTGCGTGGGTACGGCGAAGAAGGAGGGTGACGTGCAGTCGATCCCCTGCGACATGACCGGCGGGGCCAGCGGCGGCCCGTGGCTGGCCGACTTCGACGAAGCGACCGGCAAGGGCGTTCTGGTCTCGGTCAACAGCCAGCTCGACGCGCTCGAGTCCATCACCAAGATGTACGGGCCCGCACTGGGGGCCACGGCCAAGACCGTGTACGAGCGGGCCCAGCGCGGCTGACCCCCGGTCCGGCTCGGTCCACGGCGGCGCCAAGGGGAGGGGAAGGGGCCGAACCCGGAGCCGGCGGGGCCTTCCTGGCCGCGCCGCGACCACGGTCACGTCGACTTCATGGTGCAGAACGAAATCCAGTGCCGTCACCCTTTCCTGTGCCCTTCAGGCACTCACGCTCGACGGTGAGTCCATTGAATTCCCTTCAGCCGGTTGACCGGGATCACGAACTCGATGCGAGGGCCACCCACATTTTGGATCACGGCGAGACAATGTACATGTCGACTTCCCGGGGGCGATTCGGGTGATCGCGTGCGGATCCGGATGACGAGGGCTGCTGCGGTAGGTCGCGGAGCGCCGCGTTCTGGCCCGGACACGGCGTGGAGGGAGGAGAGTGGGGCCACCACCTCCCTCCGACACGCTCACCCTGGAGGCCGGATGAGAGACCCCTCGACCCAGGCGTTACCGACGCCGCCGTCCCCGCGCGAGGAGTTCGCCGCCGAGCTCACGCGCCTGCGCGAGCAAGCGGGACTGACGGTACGCAAGGTGGCGGCGCTGGTGGACATGCCGGGGGCGCACACCACCGTCGGGGGCTGGTTCGCCGGCCGGAGCCTCCCTTCGATGAGCTCCTTGCCGCTGTTCACAGCGGTCCTGCGGGTGTGCGGAGTGGACGACCCGCAGCAGGTCGACCACTGGCACGAGCGGCTGCGCCGGGTGCGGCGCGCCCGGTCTCCCCGTACCGCCCGGGGGGTCGTCCCCTACCGGGGTCTCGCCAGTTTCGACGAGGCGCACGCCGACTGGTTCTTCGGACGGGACCGGCTGCGGGACATGGTCGTGGGACGGCTCTCGGGCGGGGCGGCGGCCGGGCCGCACCTGCTCGTCGGCGCGTCCGGCTCCGGCAAGTCGTCCCTGCTGCGGGCGGGCGTCCTGCCGGCCCTGCGCACGGGCCACGGGTTCACCCCCGTACTGCTCACCCCCGGCGGCGCCCCGCCGGCGGCGCTGGCCGCCGCGCTCGCCGGGCTCATGGGAGGCTCCACCGCGCGGCCGGACACCCGGGACCCGCACGCGCTCGCCGCACAGGTGCGCGCCTGGGCCGGGACGAACGGGACACGCGTGATCGTCGCCGTCGACCAGTTCGAGGAACTGTTCACCGTCTGCGACGACCCGGGCGAACGTGAACGCTTCCTCACCTGCCTCCAGGCCCTGTCCACGCCGCGGGTGCGGGTCGTCGGCGGCCTGCGGGCCGACTTCTACGGCCACGCCCTCGACCATCCCCTGCTGGCCGTGGCCCTCCAGGGCGACCAGACCGTCGTCAGGGCGCTGTCCGAGGAGGAGCTGCGCGCGGCCGTCACCGGCCCCGCCGCCAAGGCGGGACTACGAGTCGACGAGGGCTTCGTCGACGTACTGCTGGCGGACCTACGTGCCTCGGGCGACGGCACGGCCGCCCACGAGGCCGGGGCGCTGCCCCTCCTCTCGCACGCCCGGCTGACGACCTGGGAACGGGGCCACGGCACGACTCTCACGGTTGCCGACTACCGCGCGGGCGGCGGGCTGTCGGGCGCCATCTCGGAGAGTGCCGAGGAGGCCTGCGCCGAACTCACCGAGGCCCAGCGGGCGATGGCGCGCACCCTCTTCCTGCGCATGGTCAGCGTCGGCGAGGACACGGCGGACACCCGGCGGCTGCTCGCGCTCCCCCCTCCGCACCAGGGCGTCCCGGCCGACCCCTGGGCGGGGCAGGCCCATGACGTGCTGGAGCGGTTCGTCGACCGGCGGCTGGTGACCGTGGACGACGACGGCGCGCAGATCACCCACGAGGCACTGCTGACGGCGTGGCCACGGCTGCGGCGCTGGATCGACACCGACCGGGCCGGTCACCTGGTGTGGCAGGAACTCACCCGGGACGCCGGCCGGTGGCAGGCGCTGGACCGCGACCCGTCCCTGCTCTACCGGGGAGCGCAGCTCACGGTCGCGCTGACGTGGGCCGAACGCAGTGGCCGGGCACCGGACCTCACACCGCGCGAAGCGGACTTCCTGGCCGGCAGCCGGCAGGCGGAGGAAGGACGGCTGGAACGGGAGAGGAGACGGACACGCCACCGGCGGCAGCTGCTCGCGGTGCTGTCGGTGCTCGTGGTGCTCTCCGCGCTGCTCAGCGGTGTGGCCGTACAGCAGCGCCAAGACGCCGAGCGGCAGCAGGCCGTCGCCCTGTCCCGCCTGGTCGCCGCGAACGCCGAGCGCCTGCGTGGCGACGACCCCGCACTGGCCGCCCAGCTCAGTGTGGTGGCCCACCGCACCGCGCCGACCACCGAGGCGCGGGCCGCGCTCCTGAACGCCTCCGCGCAGACCGCGCTGACCCGTATCACCGCCTTCCGGGGCGTGGTGCAGTCGGTGGCCCTCAGCCCGGACGGCCGGCTCCTGGCCGCCGGCGGGCTGGACCGGCGGGTCGCCCTGTGGGACGTGCGGGACCCGCGCAGGCCCCGGGCGCTGCCCGTGTCCACGCCCGCCTTCAAGGACACCGTGTACGCCCTGGCCTTCAGCCCCGACGGGCACCGGCTCGCCGCCGGGACGGGGGACGGCACCGTACGGCTGTGGGAACCGGCCGTGTCCTCCCGCGCCAAGCGGGTGGCGCCGACGGTGCTGAGCGGCCCGGGGGCCACGGTGTACGGGCTGGCCTTCAGCCCCGACGGACGGCGGCTGGCCGCCGGCTCGGCCGACGGCGGCGTCCATGTGTGGCCGCTCCGCGGCGGGCGGGGCTCCGCCGCTGGCCCGGGGCGTGTCACCCCGCTGCGGCTGACGGGCTTCACGGCCGCCGTGCACACCGTCGCCTTCCGCCGCGACAGCCGGACGCTGGCCGCGGGGGGCGCCGACGGGGCGGTACGGCTGTGGGACACGTCCGGGACGGGGGCGCCGGTTCCCCACGCGCACCCGCTGACCGGCGCGACCGGCCCGGTGCTGAGTGTCGCCTTCACGCCGGACGGCCGTTCACTGGCCGCCGGCAGCCTCGACCGCTCCACGCGGGTGTGGACGGTTCCCGCTCCCGGACGGGCACCAGCCGGCGCCAGGCTGCTGAGCGGCGCCCCGGCCGTCCCGGAGGGACCGGCCAGCTACGTCAACGCGCTCGGGTACAGCCCGGACGGCCGCTGGCTGGCGACCGGCAGCGCGGACAACCAGGTGCGGATCCACGGTGACCGCTCGCTCCTGCCTGCCGCCGTCCTGCCGCACCCCACCCCGGTCACCACCCTGTCCTTCCTGCCGGGCGGACGGGGCCTGGTGACCGGGGCGGCCGACGGGACCGTACGGCTGTGGCACCTGCCGCCGCGGAAACTGCGCGGCTTCCAGGGGACGGCGAACGCGCTGGCGTTCAGCCCCGACTCACGCCTGCTGGCGACAGCCGGCCGGGACACCCACCTGTGGGACGTCTCCGACCCGCAAGCACCCACGACCGTGGGCCCCGCCCTGCCGAGCGAAACCGGGTACTCGGGCGCGGTCGCCTTCACCCCTGACGGGCGGACACTGGCGGTGGGTGAGCGCGAGGGCAGGGTGCGGCTGTGGAACCTCACCCGCCCCGCCCGTCCGCGCCGGTACGGCGGCCCGGCGCTGGCCGGGGGTGCCGGAACCGTCCAGTCCGTCGCCTTCGACCGCGGCGGCCGACGGCTCGCGGTCGGCAGTGAGGGCCGGACGGTACGGATCTTCGACACGTCCGAGCCGGCACGGCCCGCCCTGTGGGCCGAGCTCACCGAGCCGACCAACTACGTCTCGTCGGTGGCCTTCAGCGCCGACGGCCGGTGGCTGGCGGCGGGGACCGTGGACAAGGTCGTGCACCTGTGGCGGGTGGACGGCCGCCGCCCGGTGCTGCGCACCACCCTGCGCGGCCCGGGCAACTACGTCATGGCCGTGGCGTTCAGTCCGGACAGCCGCACACTGGCGGCCGGCACGGCCGACCGGGACGTGTGGCTGTGGGACGTCACCGGTCCACGACCGGCACTCACCGGCCCGGCGCTGACCGGGCCGAGCAGCTATGTGTACGCGCTGTCGTTCGCGCCCGACGGGCGGCGCCTCACCGCGGCCAGCACCGACGGCACGGTATGGATGTGGGACACCGCGGACACCCGCCGACCACGTCTCCACGCCGTGCTCACCGGGCTCGGCGACAAGGCGTACGCCATCGCCCACAGCCCGGACGGTCGTACCCTCGCGGCCGGTGGCGCCGGCCCGGAGGCGGTGCTCTGGGCGATGCGCGAGGCCGCGATCGAACGCTCGATCTGCTCACAGGCCGGTTCGGCGATCACCCGGGCCGAGTGGTCGCGGCTGGCACCGGGACTGGCGTACGCCCCGCCGTGCCGCTGAGCGCCCCGCCGTGGGAAGAACGCCCTCGCCGTGTACGGAGTTGTACGGCCAGCCGTACGGACCTGTCCGGCCTGCGGTTTTCCGCTTCCCCGAGGCCCGTCCGGGCTGGCCTTCTGGTGGAGCGCCACAAGGGCGCACCTTCCAGAAGGGAACGACCATGCGCGTATCAACCACCGTCCGGGCACGCGCCGGACTGGCCACGGCGGCGGCCGTGGCGCTCACGGGCCTCATGACGGGTGCCGGTACGGCGGAGGCGGCCGGCAGCTACATCTCCTCCAACAGCGGCGGCGCGAACGTGCGCACCTGCCCGAACACCGGCTGCGCCTCGCTCGGCTACCTGTCCAACGGGTCCGGCGTGTCCATGCTGTGCTGGGTCGACAGCCAGTGGGTCTACCCGCCGAGCTCGAACTACGCCTCCAACCGGTGGTTCAAGGTGAACAGCGCCAAGGGCCAGGGTTACGTCCACTCCTCGCTGGTAGCCGGCCAGACGAGTGTGGGTCGCTGCTGAGCCGGTGCCACCACCGCTCCTGACGCCGGGCCGCCGTCCTCACCGACGGCGGCCCGGCCGCGTACGCCGCCCTCCGCCGATCGCCTTGGTCCGAACGGCCGCGCGGCACTCGGCCGTCACCGGGAAGCGCTGGTTCGAGTCGTGCCGCCTACGAGGCGCCGCACGGTGTGCAGATGGCGCCCCCACACGCGATCCGCATCCGCTGCCCGTCCCATTGCACGGTCTCGTTGGGCAGGATGAGCAGTCCCGGCTCGCCGTCCTCCCACGCGGCGCCGATCCGGCGTATCTGGACCGCGGCCCCTCCGGCGCCCGCCATGTAGACCGTCGGGTCGACCTCCCATCCCCGCTCGGCCAGCCACTTCTCCAGTTCGGCCATCTCGGTCTCGCCGGCCCCCCGGACCCAGTGATGCGTCTGCATGTCCGTCATCCCCCTCTGTCGACTCCGCCCCCACCGTGCCAGGGATCATGCCGCACGGCACTGACATTTCCCCGTGCCGGCACGGTCATTGAGCGGGGAACGTCCTCGGTGCTGGTGACGAAACTGGCTGAGGACGGTCGCCGGTGACCAGGGTGCGGACGTCGCCTGCGCGCCACGGGGAGCCGGTTCCCGCGGCGGCGTCCGCAGACGACCGCCGGGCAGGCCGGGGCGGGCGGTGTCGCATCCCGTTCACTTCCCCGGAGCGACGAGCTCCGCGGTGTCCGCGCCGTCCGAGGGCGACGGCGGACGTCTCCGCCACCGCGTCGCCGCGACCCCGATGAGCACGACGGCCGCTCCCGCGATGACCCGTGGACCGAGCGCCTCGTCGAGGACGAGCGCCCCCAGCCCCACCGAGACGACCGGCAGGAGGTACCCGACGGTGGCCGCGCTGGTGGCGCCCTCGTCCGCGATGAGCCGGTAGCTGAGGTAGAAGGTGAAACCGGTACTGAAGACGCCGAGGACGGTGACGGCCAGCACGGCCCGCAGGTCGAGGTCCACCGGCACCACACCGTCGGCCAGCACGGCCGGCGCGGCCAGTCCCGTGGCGGCGACGAGCTGGGCCGCCGAGAGCGCGAGGGGGGCGGCGCCCCGGCCGGTCAGCCGGGCCCCCATGTAGGCGAAGCCGACGGCATAGCTCGCCGAGGCCCCGAGCAGGACGAGCGCGCCCGTGCTCAGGAGCCCGGTGGTCTGCCAGGGGGCGAAGATCACCAGCGTCCCGGCGAATCCGAGCAGCAGTCCGCCCAGGCGCACCGGGCGGATCGCGCGCTCCGTCCCGATGGCGGTGCCGATCAGCACGGACCACAGGGGGGTCGTCGCGTGCAGCACACCGGCCAGTCCGGAGTCGACCGTCTGCTCGCCGATCCCGAAGAGGAGGAACGGCAGGGCGTTGCAGAAGAAGGCGGCCACGGCCAGCCGTCCCCACGTGCGACGGTCCCGCGGAAGACGCTGGCGCGCGCCCCGGGCCAGGACGAGCAGGACGGCCGCGCCGAGGGCCGAGCGGACGAATGCGATCTGAGAAGGCGTCAGGCCGCTGTTGAGGGCCAGCTTGATCCAGAGAAACGCCGAACCCCACAGCAACGCGAGTCCAGCCATGCGCACCAGCGAGCCACGTCGGTTGTCGATCACTTTCCGCCTCCCCGCACGAACGGTCGGATCCGCATGCTGCCCGGGGGAACAAGCACAGGACAAGCGAAGGTTTCCGCCCAACCCTTAAGCTCAGCTACATGCTTGACGTGCGACGTATGCAGATCCTCCGCGCGGTCGTCACCAGTGGGTCGATCACCGCGGCGGCCACGAACCTGGGGTACACCCCGTCCGCTGTCAGCCAGCAGATGGCGGTGCTCGAGAAGCAGGCCGGGCTTCCGCTGCTGGAACGGGTCGGCCGTGGCGTCCGGCCCACGGAGGCGGGCCGGCTGCTCAGCGAGCACGCGGCCGTCATCAGCAGACAGGTGGCCGAGGCGGAGACGGCGCTGACCGATCTGCGGGCCCGCCGTACCGGACTGTTGTCGATCCGGTACTTCGCCACGGCCGGCGCCACCCTCATCGCCCCCGCGCTCGCCCGCCTCCGGCAGGAGCACCCCGAGATACGGGTCGACCTCAGGATGACCGACCCCCGGGACCCGCTGCCGGACGTGACGGAAGGCCGGGCCGACCTCGCCGTGGTGGTCCGACCGCGCGGCCGGCTCCACGACGGTGTTCACCTCGTCCACCTGCTCGACGACCCCTACCGCGCCGTCCTGCCCACGGGACACCGACTCGCCGCGAAACGCGTGCTGGACCTCACCGACCTCGCTGACGAGCCCTGGGTCCGCAGCGACGGGCCCGGCCCCTGCCTGGACGCCGTGGCGGAGGGCTGCGCCGCCGCGGGCTTCAGCCCGCACCACGTGGTGGAGAGCGAGGATTACACGACGGCCCAGGGGTTCGTCGCCGCCGGGCTCGGGATCAGCCTCGTCCCCGCCATGGGATTGGCCAACCGCCACCCCGGCGTGGTCGTGCGCAAGGTGCGCGGGCCGGAACCGATCAGGGTCATTCACGCGGCGGTGCGGGAGACATCGCTCAGCCGGCCCGCGCTCCGCGGACTGCTCGCGGCGCTCCAGGACGTCCCCGCGGCGTGAGACCGCCCGGGCCGTGCTCCTCGGGCACGCGGACTGGGCAGTGCCCTGCCCGACGGCCCGGGCGGGTCGGCAGGGCGGGGTGACATGCTGAGATCCATGAAGATCGCGACAGCCCAGTTCACGTGTGTCCCCGCTGACATCTCCGCGAATGCGCGCCAGATGGCCGCCCTCACCGCCGAGGCGCGGGAGCGGGGGGCCGAGCTGGTGGTCTTCCCCGAGCTGGCGCTGACCGGATATGAGCTGGAAGCCCTGCGGGCCCGCCGCGACCTCTGGGTGCGGGCGGACGACCCGCGCCTGGACGCGGTCCGGGCGTCCGGTGTCGCCAGTGTCGTCAACTGTGCCGCGGCCACCGACGAGGACCGGCCTGCCATCGAGACGCTGGTCTTCGGCCCCGACGGCGAACTCGTCACCACGTACCGCAAGCAGCACCTGTTCGCGCACGAGCGGGACGTCTTCGTGGCAGGCCGGCACGACGGCCGCTTCGCGTACGGAGGCTTGCGTTTCGCCCTGGCCACGTGCTTCGACAACCACTTCTCCGAGCTGGTCTCCCGGGGAGCCGCCGATGGGTGCCAGGTTCACCTGGCCAGCTCGCTGTACGGCACGGGCGGCGGGGTGGAGGAGCTGGCGACGGTGTACCCGGGCATCGCCAAGGACTTCGGCATGCACGTCGTCGTGGCCAACCACGTCGGCCCGGCCGGCGCGTGGACCGGCTGTGGCCGCTCCGCGCTGTGGGCCCCGGGCGGTGCCCCGCTCGCGCGGGCCGACGCCACCACACCCATGGTGGTTGTCGCCGAGGTCGGACGGAACGCGGCCCGGATCAGCGGCGGAGCCGGACCAGCGGCACGGCGGCGGTGACGGTCCCCGGCCCGGCGTGGCCGTGCTCGCCGCGACGCACGGCCACGGCCCCCGGACTGCCGCGACACGCCGGACCGCCCCCGCTCCCCGGGTGTTCCGGGCCCGGTACCGCGCCCTGCCGGAGCCGGGAGGGCCGGCTGGGCGGGGACACGGCCAGGGCCGGGAAGCAGGTGCCCCCGGCTCCGGCCGCTGTGCCGCCCCCTCCCGGGTCCTCGGCCCGCCGCGCTGTCAGATGCGGTGGACCGTGTGCAGCTTCTTCGCGTAGGTGCCCGTGCCGTCCAGGAGCGAGGCGCCGCCCAGGTCCGACATGGTGGGGCCGTTGACGGTCTTGCGGCTGGAGAGGAAGCGGCGCTTGCCGGCCGCGTCCTTGCCGAGGTAGATACCGACGTGGTCGGCCGTGATCGTCAGGTTGTCGTCACCCGAGTCGGCGTTGAAGAGCACCAGGTCGCCGGGCTGCAGCAGAGCCGCGGCGGGCGGCGTCGTGCCGTCGGGCGTCTGGTCGACGCGTACACCGGGCGCGTAGTCGACCATGTGGCGCGACTTGCGCGGAATACGGGTCTTGGAGGTGTCCTCGCCCGCGGCCAGCGGCACGCCCATGTGGTAGCCGTAGACCATGCGAGTGTAACCGGAGCAGTCGAGGTTGCCGACCTGCTTGCTGGACGGCCCGGTGTAGGCGCCGTCCGGGAAGGTCCAGCCGACGTTCATGTACTCGTGGAAGTCGGCGCCCTCGTAGCGGTAGCCCTGCGGGTCCAGGTAGCCGTATCCCGCCTCGCCCAGGACCTGCTTGTCCTTGGCCGGTCCGGCACCGCTCGTCACCGCCGGCGCGCCGGCGAGGAACATCGCCGCGTGAGCGAGGACGTCCGGCGCCGTGGAGCCTGCCCAGCCACGGACGGTCTGCTCCAGCGCCGGGGTCCAGGTGCCGTTGAACGGTTCCGGAAGCACCCGCACCCAGTCCCCGTGCCGGACGCTCGGCGGCACCGCCCAGTTGGCGGCGTCCACCTCGAAGCGGCTGACGAGCAGCTTGACCGGAAGGTTGGTGCAGCCGTCGTTGGCGAGCGCGCGCAGGCCGACGCGGCCCTTGCCGAAGGCCGAGTCGGTCACGTCCACCGCCCACGCGGCCGGCTCGGCGGAGGCGGAACGCCACGCCTTGACCTGGATGCGGCTTCCCTCGCGGCGCACCCGGATGGTCCAGTCGGTGCCCGCGGGCACGCCCGTGGCGAGGGTGACGGCCGTGGCGAGCTGGGTGACCGTGTCGGCCACCTCCTTCTCGACACGCAGCTCGACCGCGCCCGAGGTGAGGAAGGACAGCCGGGCCCGGTAGCTGTTGTGGGTGTCCTGGTAGCCGAAGGACAGGGCGTAGGAGCAGGCCTGGCCGGTGGGCACCTTGTCGAACCGGGCCACGGACCGCACGTCCACGTCGGTGATCTCGTCGTCCCGCAGGGTGGCGTGGCGGCTGGCGAAGTCGGTGGTGAGGGCGATGACGCCGGTGCCCGGCAGGACCGAGTAGTCGGTGTCGGCGGGCCCGAGGGTGGACCAGCTGCCGCCGCCCGGCGAGGTCCCCCAGTACCGCCGGTCCGCGACCGGCAGCGACGTGTCGGGCAGGGTGCGCTGGAAGTCGTCCACGAACGGCTTCTTGTTCTCGGTGAAGGTACGCGTCGGACCGGGCAGGACGACGGTCCGGGCACCGTGGGTCAGCAGCGCCACGCGCTTGCCGCCGGAGGTGACCTCGGTGCGCGTCGGGGACCCGGGAAGGACTATGGCGGTGAGCGGGGTGTTCAGCGTCACCGGGGTGAAGTACGAGGCGTTCAGCGGGGGCAGCGTCACCGAGGAACGGGCCGAGGTCAGACCCGCCGGGCCGGGAAAGGGCTCGACGGGAACGGGTACCGCCCCGGCGGCCTGGGCCGGGGTGGCGACCAGACCGCTGAGCGGGACGGTGGCGGCCGATGCCGCGAAGATGGCGAGCAGGCTCCGCCGTGAAGTGTGAGACATGAGTTCATGATCGGTGCAGGTCTGGTGAAGGATCACATCGCCCCTGTGCGAAGCCCGTTCTCGTACCGCGCGTGCCTAGCGTCCCGGTGTGGGGGTTTTGTATGGCCGATCGTGGAATCGACCGAGAACGATCTCGACCGCTCCGCGACGCGTACCACGCGACGGTCCGGATACCCCCCGGTGTGCCTCCTCGCGCCGACGGGGCCGGAGCCGTACCCGACGGCATCCCGGCCGCTGACCGTGTCCGGTGGCTCGACGGCGGGGTGACGGACGAGTGGACCGGGGCGTCCCGACCCGGATCGAACAGCCGTGCCACGCCATGGGGCAGCACCGGGCCACGGACGGCTTCTCCCTCTCGGCGCCGCCGGCCGGCCCGTACCCGGGCACGTCGGAGCACCGGGACCGCCGCTGACCCAAACGGCCGCACCGGCCCCCCACGAGGGCGCGGAATCGACCGGTCCGCGTGCGGTCGTCGGGCCGGACGGTCAGGCTCGTCGGGTTGGCGACCGCATGGCGTCGCGTCACTGGCTGGATGGGAACGGTGGGTCACATGGACAAGTCGCGGTTGATCGAAGCGACCACGGAGGCGGCGGGGGAGGGGGCCGCGCGGCCGCTGGAGGCGGCGGATGTCGAGCGGGTGCTCGACGCTCTGTTCGGGACCGTGGAGCGCCCGGGCACGATCGCGCAGGCGCTGGCCGGGGGCGAGTCGGTGGTGCTGGGCAGCTTCGGTGGGTTCGACCGTGCCGACGGCACGGCGGCATTCCGGCCGGGGAAGGCGCTGACCGAGTACCTGCGGGGCACAGCGCGGTAGCCGGCCCACACATGCTCAGCCGGCGTCGGGACCGGCGAACCCCTTTCCCGCTCCGTGTCTGGAGCCGGTACGAGGTCCGCAACTTCGTGGTTTCCGCCAGTGCGACGGTCCGCCCAGGTGCGGGGAGACTGCCCGCAGGAGGCCCCGGCGCGCCCAGGGGGCGGGTTGGGGCACGGATGTGACGAAGCACACGGGAGGACCGCATGGCGAACGCGCAGCAGTACGACGAGATCGGTGAGGCGTTCGAGGGCTTCAAGGCCCTGCCGCTGGCACAGTACGGGGAGGTGCCCGGCTTCCTGGACATGGTCGGGGACGTGCGTGGCAGGACCGTGCTCGACCTGGCCTGCGGCACCGGTTTCTACAGCAGGGAGTTCAAGCGACGCGGCGCCGCGGAAGTGCTCGGAATCGACATATCCAGTGTGATGGTGTCCGTCGCCGAGGGGTTGGAGGAGCGCGATCCGCTGGGGGTGCGTTACGAGGTGGGCGATGTGTCCGAACTGCGGCCCCTGGAAAGGCGCTTCGACGTCGCCACGGCCGTCCAGCTGCTCAATTACGCGCGGGACATCGCCGCCATGGAGCGGATGTGCCGCAACGTGCACCGGAGCCTGCTGCCCGGCGCCGAGTTCTTCGTGCTCGCGCAGACACCCGAGTACCGCTTCGACGGCCCGCCCCTGGACAAGTACGGCTTTCGCTGCGAGCCGACCGGCGAGCACACCGAGACCGGACCGGGGGTCCGGATCACGGCACTGCTCGACCCACCGGTCGAGTTCGTGACCACCTGCCCGCGCCGCGAGGTCTACGAACGGTGCCTGCGTGCGGCCGGCTTCGGCACGGTGACCTGGGTCCCTCTGAAGGTGTCCGACACCGGCCTGCGTACGTTCGGTACCGACTACTGGGCGGACCTCCTCGCCAACCCGCCGCTGGTGATGCTGCGCTGCCGCGCCTGACGCCCGACCGGGCCCGGTGGTACGGGCAGTTGGCAGCGCCGTACGGGGCTGGGCCGCCAAGGCCGTCAGGCGCTGATGCTCGGTGCCGAGGGCTCCACCGCGCGACCGAGTCGGGGCTGTCGGAGGCAGCCGAGGCCGGGACGAGATGTCCGACCTTAGGGGCCGGCTCGGCTCGCGGCGCGGAACCATCCGCGAGGCGACGACCGTCTCCACGGCCTGGACACCACGGGAGATTCCCGTACTCCCGGCCGCTCCACGAGGTGTCCCGGCACCGCCCCGGCAGCTGCGGCGGTGGACCAGTGCCCCGGCTGGGCTGCCACACTGTGTCCTGCGTGTCGCGCAGGCGACCGAGGGGGAAGGAGCTGATCGCGGGATGCCCCGGTGGACAGTGCTGGCCATACCTGTCGACGGTGTCGCGGAGACGGATCGTCAGACGCGGACCGTCACGGAATTCGAAGGCAACGCGGAAGAGGCGGAGGCGGCTCTCCTGCGGACGGCGCACGCGTACGACCACAACCTCTGGACGGTGCGCCGCCGAGAGGTCTTCAGGTGCTCCAGCCGGTCGTACTTCATTCGCGTCCGGGGGCGTCTGGCGACGTACGGCTTCCTCATCCAGCTCGCCGAGCTCATCCACGACTCCGACGCCAAGCCGGCGGCCCAGCCGTTCGCCTGACCGCTCACCTCCACAGGAGTGGGGCGGGGAGGTCGGCCGCGCCCGGGGGTACGACCGCCCTGCCCGTCCCGGCCGGCACCTGGGCGGTCTTCACCACCTCCGGGCCGACGCCCCGGGCCATCCAGAACCTGTGGCGAGACGTGTTCACGGAGTGGTTCCCGTCGAACCCGTACCGCAGCCGCCCCGGCCCCGAGATCCTGCGCACCCGCCTGTCACCGGACCGAACCGGAGCCGACGCCGAACTGTGGCTTCCGGTGGAGCGGGAGCAGGGCTGAACCAGGGCCGGACTCCTTGCCCGAGTGGGCGCTTCGGCCGGCCGGGCGGGCCGGCCGAAGCGCTCGGGGGCGTTCGCCGACACACCGGCGGCCCGGCGTGCTCGCGGCGTCACTCCGTCGGCGGATCCGTGTCCCGGATGCGGGTCAGTTCGGTGTTCATGGCGGCGAGGAAGCGCACCACGGTCCGCAGTTCCTCCTCACTGAACCGGCCGCGCGCTGCGTCGGTGGCCCGGGCCAGGGGGGTGAAGAAGGCTCGGGCCAGTTCGCGGGCGCGGGGCTGGTAGTGCAGGTGGACCACTCGCCGGTCGGTGGCCTCGCGCACCCGGCGGATGTGGCCGGCCTTCTCCAGCCGGTCCAGGCAGGCGGTGACCGCGCCGGACGTCAGGCGCAGTTGTTCGCGCAGCATGCCCGGGGTGACCGGGGGGCGCGGGTGGGTGTCGGTGAGCGGGTCGGAGGCGGGACCGTCGAGGATGATGATCAGTGCCTGGACGTCGGTGGGATGCAGCCCGTAGGTCTGGGCGAAGTCATGGGCGATCTGGTGGAACTCTGACGTCATCCTGCGCAGGAGCACGGCGAAGGTCTGCAAGTCGGTGGGCGGCACCCCCGTACCCTACAGAAATCTCAATCATTGAGATTCTTCGGATGCCCGGCGGGTAGCCGGGGCCGAGGAACGCCGGATCACCGTGGTGGAGGACTTCTCATGACAGCTCGACCAGGCCGCCGGCGGTGGCTCATCCCCGCCCTGGTTGTTCTCATCTGGCTGCTGGCCGGCGGAGCCCTGGGCCCGTACGCGGGCAAGCTGGGGGAGGTGTCCACCAACGACCAGGCCGCCTTCCTGCCGGAAGGGGCGGAGTCGACGCGGGTGGGTGAGTCGCGCCGGGCGTTCGACAAGGACCAGACCGTCCCCGCGATCCTCGTCTGGGTCGCCCGGGACGGAAGGATCACTTCTGAGCAGCGTGGCCAGGCACAGCAGGTCCTGAAGGAAGCCGCCGCCGTCGAGGGGGCCGCCGGGCGGACCGGCCCCGCCCTGCTGTCCGAGGACGGCCGCGCCGTGCAGGGCATCGTCCCGCTGAAGGCCGACCTGGGGGAGACGGTGGGCCGGACGGTCGACACCGTGCGTCAGGTCGCCGGCGGTGTGGAGGGAACACGGGCGTACGTGACGGGTCCGGCGGCCACCCAGGCCGATCTGTCGGAGGCGTTCGCCGGCATCGACGGCCTGCTGCTCGGTGTGGCGCTCGCCGTGGTGCTGCTGATCCTGCTCGTCGTCTACCGCAGCGTGCTGCTGCCGCTGATCGTCATCGTCAGTGCCGTGTTCGCCCTCGCCCTGGCTTCCGCGGTGGTGTACCGGCTGGCCGACCATGACGTCGTAAGGGTCGACGGGCAGGTCCAGGGCATCCTGTTCATCCTCGTCATCGGCGCCGCCACCGACTACGCCCTGCTGCTGACGGCCCGCTTCCGTGAGGAACTGGCCGCGGGCAAGGACCGCTTCGCCGCGATGCGCGCCGCCTGGCGCCGCTCCCTCGGGGCCATCACCGCCAGCGCCGCCACCGTCGCGCTGGGGCTGCTCGCCCTGTTGCTGAGCGACCTGTCGAACAATCAGGCCCTCGGTCCCGTCGGTGCCATCGGTGTCGTCTGCGCGGTCGTATCGGCCCTGACCTTCCTGCCCGCGGTCCTCGTACTCCTCGGCCGTACCGCCTACTGGCCCGCTCGCCCGCGGCCCACGGGCACGGCCACGTCCCCGTCCGGTGAGGGCCCCGGCAGGCGGGGGCCGTGGGACCGGATCGCCGGAGCGGTCGACGCCCGGCCACGGCGCATCTGGGCCACCACCCTGCTGGCGCTGGTCGCCTGCGCGGCCTTCTCGCCCCTGCTCAAGGCCCAGGGCGTACCGCTGGACGAGACGTTCATCAACGACGCCCCCTCGGTGGCCGGTCAGCAGGCCCTGGGCGAGCACTTCCCCGGCGGTTCGGGCAACCCCGCCGTCATCATCGCCGACGCCGAGCACGCCCGGCAGGTCATCGCGGCCGCCGACTCCACCGACGGCGTGGCACGAGCCCTCCCCGTCACCGGAGGCGGCCGGCCCGGTCAGGGCGCACCGGTGGTCGTCGACGGGCGGGTCCGCATCGACGCCACCCTCACCGCCGCCGCCGACAGCGACGCCGCCAAGGACACCATCCCCCGTCTTCGCCAGGCGGTCCACGGAGTCGACGGTGCGCACGCGCTGGTGGGCGGTTACACCGCCGAGCAGTACGACACGCGGACGACCGCCGTCCACGACCGCACCCTCATCATCCCGGTGGTCCTGGGGATCATCCTGCTCATCCTCATCGGGCTGTTGCGCTGTCTGTTGCTGCCGGTGATCCTGGTGGCCACCGTCGCCCTGAACTACCTGGCCACCCTCGGCATCGCCGCCGTCGTCTTCACCCATGTCTTCGGCTTCACCGGCACCGACGCCTCCGTGCCGCTGTACGGGTTCGTCTTCCTCGTCGCCCTGGGCGTCGACTACAACATCTTCCTCATGACCCGGGTCCGGGAGGAAGCCCAACGGCACGGCACCCGCGCCGGCGTCCTCAAGGGCCTCACCGCCACCGGAGGCGTCATCACCTCGGCGGGCGTGGTCCTGGCCGCCACCTTCGCCGCCCTCGTCGTCATCCCCCTGGCCTTCCTGGCGCAGATCGCCTTCATCGTGGCCTTCGGTGTCCTTCTCGACACCCTTGTCGTCCGCTCCCTGCTCGTTCCCGCCTTGGTCCGCCACATCGGGCCCACCGTCTGGTGGCCCGCCCGCCACCACCGTGCCTGACCGCACCCGCCCCTGACCGGCACGGGGCGGGCCCGGGCGCGCTCGGCGCCGGGCCCGCCCCGGTCGGGCCGCACGACCGGGGCGGCCATGCGGCCGGGCCCGGGCGCGCTCGGGAGCGAGTGTCACGGACGGCCGACCGCCCGGCGTTGCCGCGCTCGGCACCACGGCTCGCCCCGGCCCGCGCCAACCCGCACGGGACAGCGCGGGGCACCGCCCGTCAGGCCCTATCGGCGGGCGCGCAGGGCCCGCGCCAGCCACTCCAACTCCCCGGTCGCGTCGGGAGACGCGTACTGCCCGCGCACACGGGCGACGAGCCCGCGGTAGCGCTCCATCCCCGCCGCGACGCCGGCCTCCAGGCACAGCAGGACGGCGGTCCGATCGTCGTCGCCGAACAGCTCGGTCAGCACCTCGGCCGCTTCCCGTCCCTCCGGGACGACACCCCGTTCCCTGACCTCGGCGACAGTCCGCACGACGTTCCTGGCCCACCATATGGACGCCCCGGGGGGACGGCTCCGCCCCGGGACCGGGGTGCTCAGCTCCAGCAGGGCGCGCATCCGGGCGCGGAAGCCGGGGTCCCGCACCAGCTCGGCCAGTTCGATCCAGGCGTCGACCTGTTTGGGTGTGGGGTCCTCGGGCAGTTCGATCCCGAAGGCGCGCACGCGGTCACGCAGACGCGGGTCGGCCCCGAGACCGCCGAACACCTCCTCCTTGAACTCGTCGACGATCTGTTTGCGCTCCGCGGCGGAAAGCCGTGCCAGCCGGCCCCGCCGCGCCGGCCGCCCGGATCCCCTTCGCGGGCGGAATCGCCCCCGGCGCCTGACCGCCAACCCCGGGCCGTGCGCGCCGGGGAGGGCGAGGACCTTGCCGCTGCCACCGCCGGCGCGGGCCGGGGGACGCGCGGGACGGACTGCGGAGGTGCGACTGAGTGATCAGGCCAACAGCGTCGAACTCCGCCCGCCGGGCCATCAGTTCCCCGAGGCCAGGGGTTACTCCTACGACGACAACTGGCTGGTCATCGGCGGTTCCGTGCGGACTGCCGACGGCGGTTGGTCATTCGCCGACGCCTGTCTGCTCAGCGATGAGGCGCGTGAGGTGGCCGCCTGGCTGCGGTCGGTGGCAGCGGGCACGGTTCCGGTGAGCGGTCCCGACGCCCCCGGCGCGGCGTCCCCGGACCTGTCGTTCATCGAGCCGGTGCTGGCTCTCGGCCTCGCCGACCGGAGCGAGGGCGGAGTGGTGCCGCGCGTTCATCTCTCCTCGGAGGGGGCGCCGCCGTGGGGGCGTGCTGAGGGCGGCGCGGAGCCGCACCGGTACGCCGTGGAGGTGCGGCTGGACACGGCCGCGCTCCTTCGCGCGGCCGACGAGTGGGACCTCGCTATGGCGTCCTTCCCCGCCCGCTGATCAAGAGACCCCGGCGAGCGGCACGCCCCGGCGGCGCTCGCCTGCCGGGGTCATGGGGCGGAAAGCATGCTTATTGACGTCGCCGGCCGAGGACACAGAACTCGTTCCCTTCCGGGTCCGCCAGAACAACCCAAGGCGTGTCGCCCTGGCCGATGTCCACACGTCGTGCGCCATGCGCCACGAGACGAGCCACCTCGGCGTCCTGATCATCCGGCCTGAAGTCGAGGTGCAGCCGGTTCTTCACCGTCTTGTCTCCATCGCTCCGGCCGAAGAGCAACCCCGGCAGGCGCTCCGGCTCCGGGCGGATCTCGAACTCCTCGGCGGAGGAATCGACCACGACCCAGCCAAGAGCCGCGGCCCACCACTGCCCCAGGGCCACCGGGTCCACCGAGTCGACGACTACCTGCTCCCATTCCAAGGCCATCCGTCGAGCTTAGAGCTGACGGGGCCGCGGCGGCGGGTGCGGACCTCGTCGTCGGCCAGTGGCGAGGACGCGTCCGCCGTCGTGGCGCGTGACCGGTGGTGATTCCTCGATCCGGGCGGCCTGGCGGGTCGGCCGAGGGCGCAGCCGGTCCCACACCACGTGGGCATCCCGTGCTGCGCGTTGCCGCACCGGATTCCCGACCACGGCCTTCGCGTTGGTCAGCGCTGAGCCGGAGCGAGGGAAGTCACTGGAAGGATACTTCGAGACTGCCGCCGGAAAGGACGACGGCGTTCACACCGCCATGCTCGGCTGCCCGACCTCGTCCCCACGGGTCACTCCCGCCCCAACGCTCAGTCGATGCAGAACTCGTTGCCCTCGATGTCCAGCATCGGGATGCACGAGTCATTGCCGTCATACAGCGTTCGTACGTGTACCGCGCCGAGCGGGACCAGCCGTGCGCACTCGGCCTCAAGGGCGGCGAGGCGTTCTTCACCCACGAGTCCGGTGCCGACCCGCACATCGAGATGCACCCGGTTCTTGGCGGCCTTCCCCTCGGGGACGCGCTGGAAGTACAGCCGCGGGCCCACACCTGAGGGATCCACGCAGGCGAACCATGAATCCCGCTGCTCAGGTGGCTGCGAGCGCGTGAAATCATCCCAAGTGGCGAACCCCTCGGGTGGCGGCGGTATGACGTACCCCAACACCTCGCACCAGAAACGAGCGAGACGCATCGGTTCTGCACAGTCGAAGGTGACTTGGAACTTCCTGATCGCCGACATCCGTGCACCGTAGCAAGGGGACTTGGGACCCTGCCGCTCATTTCCCCAGGGGGTCCGCCCCCGATCCCGTCAGGCCCTGCGGCGTCCCGGACGCCGGGTGATCGAGCCGGACAGCCCACGAGGACGACGCGACCCTGGTGGCGGAGCCCATCGGTGGCCCCGGGTCGCGGCCCAGCCCCTCGCGCCCTCGTCCTCCCGTTCCGCCACCGGCGTGCCGGTCCGGCGGCCGCCAGCCGGCACGCCTGCGCGGGGGGCCGGAAGGTCCGGCAGGTCCACCCGGTGAGCCGACAACGCCGCTACGGGAGCGGAGTGCGATGACGGATCCGGTGCGCCGTCGCCGCCCCGCGGAGGCACACCGGCACCCTTCCGCCGGGGGTGAACACCGGCCCGACCGGGCGCGGTGATCACTACAGTCCGGTCGCATGACAACGGTTACCACTCGTACGGTCGAGTACCCGGCCGACGGCCTGACGATGATCGGGCACCTCGCCCTCCCGGCCGGTGACGACCGCCGTCCCGCGGTTCTGCTCGGGCCCGAGGGGCCGGGGCTGAACGACGTCCAGCGCCGCCGGGCCGACGCCCTGGCCGAGCTGGGATACGTGGCGCTGGCCTTCGACATCAACGGCGGGCGCTGGTTCACCGACCCCCAGGAGATGCTGGCGCGCCTGACCCCCCTGCTCGCCGACCCCGACCGGATGCGGGACATCGGCCACGCGGCGCTCGATGTGTTGCGCGCCGAACCGCGGACCGACCCCGGCCGGATCGCCGCCATCGGCTACGGCACCGGGGGCGCCATCGCGCTGGAACTCGGGCGCGACGGCGTCGACCTGCGCGTGATCGGAACGGTGAACGGACTGACCACGGGCCGACCGGGCGAGGCGGCGCGCATCCGTTGCCCGGTGTGGGCCGGTGTCGGGTCGGAGGACCCGATCATGCCGGCCGCGCAACGGGACGCCTTCGCCGCCGAGATGCAGGCTGCGGGCGTCGACTGGCGCCTCGTGGTCTACGGCGGCGCTCTGCACGCCTTCCACCACCCGCCGGTCGACCAGACCGTGCTCCCCGGCGTCGGCCACCACCCGCAGCACGCGCGGCGGGCCTGGCGCGACATCGTCGCCCTGCTCGCCGAGTGCCTGCCCGTGACGGAGTGATCAGGCCGGCAAACCCGTCCGCCCCGCACCCGGCAGGCCGCCCGGTTCGCAGCACCACCACCAGGCCGGCCGTCACGGCGCCGGACGCGTCCTCGCCGCCGGCCGGCCCTGCGGCCCCACCCACCACGGGACCGGGACCGCACCAGCCGCACCACCCGCCGCGGCTCATCGCCCCGGCCCGCCACCCGGCCGGGCGCGTGCCACCCGGCCGGCGGCGTACTGTCCGGGCGCGTACCGCCCGGGCCCGCGCCTCGCGCGGCGGCAGGTCACGGCACCTCACGCACGTACGTGTTCTCGATACGGCGTCGCAGGAGGCGCAGGCCGCGCCGGGCGTGACTCTTGACCGTGCCCAGCGGCAGGCCCGTGCGCCGGGCGATCTGGACATGGGTGAGGTCCTCGTAGAAGGCGAGGACGAGGACCCGGCGCTGGGGGAGGGGCAGTCTGCGCAGTTCCTCGGTGATGAGGACCCGGTCCAGCACGGTCTCCGCCGACCCCTGGCTGCGGGTCGGCACCGGCGGTTCCGCCCCGGCCGCCCCGGCCAGCTCCAGGCGGCGGGTCCGCGCCGCCAGCGCGTCGACGACCTTGCGCCGGGTGATGCCGACCAGCCACGCTCCCAGCGGACCACGGTCCGGGCGGAACCCGGCGCGCCCCCGCCAGGCCGCCAGGAACACCTGCTGGGTGACGTCCTCGGCTTCCTTGGCGTCCCCCAGCGAACGGGCGGCCATGGCGTGCACCAGAGCGCCCCACCGCCGGTGGATCGCGGCGAACGACTGCTCGTCCCCGAGCAGGAGGCCATGGGCCAGTTCCTCGGGCTCGCACGTCTCCGCCACGGGCGGGCGTGCCGTAACGGCGGCTGTCCTCACCGGTATTGCCTGCAAGAAGGCGCTCCTTCGACGTCCGCGTCCCCGGCAGCCGCGCGGCTACCCGGTCGCTCAAGCGTGCTGCCGGGCGAGGGCGGACCCCGGCCCGCGTCCGCGCGTCCACGCGGCGGGGCCACCCTTCGCCGGGCGAGACGCACACCCTGCCGCTGGAGGCGCTGGCCGCCGCGCTGGTCGAGCGACGAGGGGCCCGGCGACACCCCGCCGTCGTGACCGCGGGACCCGGCTGGACGCCGCCGTTCGTGGCGGGAACGCTCAGACCCCTGAGCCTCCAGGAGGCGGTGGACGCGGTGGGCGCGCTGCTGGCCGTCTGAGCCCGCCGCCCGCCCCCGGCGCGCCCCGGCGCCCGGACCGGACGGACGGGCCGGACGGGGCCGCCACCCCGGGCGGTCGCGGCCGGGACAGCCGCCCCGTACCCCGGAGCCGGCCGCCGGCCGCCGGACACGGCGAATCCGGTGAACCGGGTGAGGCACACGACGTCAATTCGTACGTTCCGCGACACCCCGCACGGCGAACGGGACAGTCATGGCCGCATCCGAACGCGCTCCTCGCCCCGAAGAGGCGGTGTTCGACGAAGTCGTTGGAGCCCGGAAGGGGGCTGCATGCTCGGCATGCGGGTGACAGAGGACGATCCCGGCGCTCCGTGCCTGGCGCGGCACCGCCACGAACCGGTGACGGCCCAGCGGGACGACCGTGCCGTCCCGGGCGGCCCCGCCCCGCGGAACGGCCACGCCGTGCGGAACGACCCGGCCGTACCGGTACCGGTGGATGACCCCGTCGTGCCCCAAGCGGTCGAAGCGGCCTTGCGGGCCCACTTGGACGAGCGGCTGGGGGAAGCCGCCACCACGGACCCGGTCTTCGCCGAGGAAGTCGCCACGCGGCTGCGCGACGCCGCCCTGCGGGGCGGCAAACGCGCCCGGGGGCAGTTCCTGTGGTGGGGGTGGCGCGTCAGCGGCGGCTCACCGGACGGTCAGCGGGCCGCGAGGGTGCTGGACGTCGCGGTCGCGCTCGAACTCATCCAGGTCTGCGCCCTCGTCCACGACGACGTCATGGACCGTTCCCCGGTACGGCGCGGGGGCCCCTCCGTACACGTCGACTTCGCCCGTCAGCACCGGCGGGCGGGGATGCGGGGCGACGCGGACTCCTTCGGTACGGCGGGGGCCGTCCTCGTCGGCGACCTCGCCCTGTCCTGGGCGGACGACCTGCTGACCGCCACCGCCCTGGCCGTGCCCGAAGGGCCGCGCCTGCACGCGGAGTGGCGGGCCATGCGGTCGGAGATGGCCGCCGGCCAGTACCTCGACGTGCGGGCCGCCGCAGCGGGGGAGACGGGCCCGGACCAGGCCCTGCGCATCGCCGCCCTGAAGAGTGCCCTGTACAGCGTAGAACGGCCCCTCGCCATGGGCGCCGCCCTCGCCGGGGCCGACCCGCGCACCACGGAGCTGCTGCGCTCGGTGGGGCGCTGCGCCGGGGTCGCCTTCCAGCTCAGGGACGACCTCCTGGGCGTCTTCGGGGACCCGTGCCGCACGGGCAAACCCGCCGACGACGACCTTCGGGAGGGCAGGCTGACCTATCTGCGCGCCGTGGCCCTGCGGTTGGCCGAAGAGGCGGGTGACACGCCGGCCGGCCGCCTGCTGAGGGCGGCCGGCGCGTCGCGGGTGGAGGAGGTCGAGCGGACCAGGGCCGCCCTGGAGGACACCGGCGCCCGGAAGGTCGTCGAGGAGGCCATCGGGCGGCTGGTCCGGCTCGGTGAACGGCGTCTGGCCGTGCTGCCCGGCGACCCGGCCGCCGTGGCGGCGCTCGCCCGCCTCGTCCGTGCCGCGGGCGGCCTGGACACGCCGGGGGCGCCCCCGGGCACCGGACCGCGCCGTACGGCGCCCACGACGAGCCCCGGCCGGGACGCGGCCGGCGCACCGGGGAAGGACACCCCGCCCCGCCGGGGCACCGCGCCGCAGAGGGGGACCGCCCGATGAGGACCGTCCCCGGCCGCACCGACCATGTGGTCGTGGTGGGAGCCGGGCTGTCCGGTCTGGCCGCCGCGCTGCACCTCCTGGGCAGCGGCCGCAGCGTGACGGTGGTGGAGAGCGAGGACCTGCCGGGCGGCCGGGCCGGGCGGGTGCGCGCGGGCGGCTACCTCCTCGACACCGGCCCGACCGTCCTGACCATGCCCCACCTCGCCGACGAGGCGTTCGCCGCGGTGGGCGACTCGCTGGCCGCGCGGGTGGAGCTGGTCCCGCTGCACCCGGCCTACCGGGCCCGGTTCGCGGACGGCTCCAGCATCGACGTCCACACCGACGGCGAGGTGATGGCCGAGCGGATCCGTGCCTTCGCCGGTCCGGCGGAGGCCGACGGGTACCGGGTGCTGCGGCGCTGGCTGGAGTCCCTGTACGCGGCGCAGATGAGGCGGTTCATCGACACCAACTTCGACTCCCCCTTCCGGCTGCTGCACCCCGACCTCGCCCGCCTCGCGGCGCTCGGGGGCTTCGGGCGGCTGGACGCCCGGATCGGCCGCCACCTCAAGGACGGGCGGCTGCGCCGCGTCTTCTCCTTCCAGTCGCTGTACGCGGGAGTGCCGCCCGCCCGGGCTCTGGCCGCGTACGCCGTGATCGCGTACATGGACACCGTGGCAGGGGTCCACTTCCCCAAGGGAGGGATGCACGCGCTGCCCGTGGCGATGGCGGCCGCCGCGGAGGAGGCGGGGGCGGAGTTCCGGTACGGCAGTCCGGTCACCGCGCTGCGGACGTCGGCGGGCCGGGTCAGAGCCGTCCGGCTCCGCGACGGGGAGGAACTGGCCTGCGACGCGGTGGTCCTCACACCGGACCTGCCGGTCGTCCACCGTCTGCTGGGCCGCCGGCCGCGCCGTCCGGTGCCGCTGAGGCACTCCCCGTCCGCGGTCGTCCTGCACGCCGGGACGCGCCGGACGTGGCCCGAACTGTCGCACCACACCCTCTCGTTCGGGGGCGCCTGGGAACAGACCTTCGACGAGCTGACCCGGACCGGCCGGCTGATGAGCGATCCCTCGCTGCTCATCACCCGGCCCACCACGCACGACGAGCGGCTGGCGCCGGACGGCAGGCACCTGCACTACGTGCTCGCTCCCTGCCCCAACACCGACATCGGACCGTCGGCGTCCCAGTGGGCCCGTATCGGGCCGCGTTACCGCGACCGGCTGGTCGAGGAACTGGAGAAGCGGGGGCTGCACGGCTTCGCCGACTCCGTCGAGGAGGAAGTGCTGGTCACCCCCGCCGACTGGACCGCCCAGGGGCATGCGGCGGGAACGCCGTTCTCCGTCGCCCACACCTTCGCCCAGACCGGCCCCTTCCGGCCGCGCAACCTGGTCGCGGGCATCGAGAACGCCGTCCTGGCCGGCTGCGGCACGACCCCGGGCGTGGGCGTCCCCACCGTACTGATCAGCGGGAAGCTGGCGGCGGCCCGCATCACCGGAGGGCGGCGGCCATGACCCGACGGGAACTCGACGCGGCCCGCATCACCCAACCCGCACTGCGCGCGGCATACCTGCACTGCCGGCGGCTCAACGCCCGGCACGGCAAGACGTACTTCCTGGCAACCCGGCTGCTGCCGGCGCACCGGCGGCCGGCCGTGCACGCCCTGTACGGCTTCGCGCGCTGGGCCGACGACATCGTCGACGACCTCGCCACGGGGGCGGAGCGGGGAGCCCGGGACGAGCGACTGGCCGAGCTGGAGCGCGAGCTCCGCGACGGTCTGCGGACCGGACGCAGTGCCGAGCCGGTCGTACGGGCGGTCGCGGACACGGCACGCGCGTACGACATCCCGCACGAGCACTTCCGGGACTTCCTCGTCTCCATGCGCAGCGACCTCACGGTCACCGACTACCCGACCTATGACGACCTGCGCGCTTACATGCACGGCTCGGCGGCCGTCATCGGGTTGCAGATGCTGCCGGTGCTCGGCACGGTCGTGCCCCGTCAGGAGGCGGCCCCGCACGCGGCCGCGCTCGGCGTCGCCTTCCAGCTGACGAACTTCCTGCGGGACGTCGGAGAGGACCTCGACCGGGGCCGGGTGTACCTGCCCGCCGACCTGCTGGCGGCGTACGGAGCGGACCGCGCGCTGCTGGAGTGGTGCCGGGCCACCGGCCGGCGGGACCCGCGCGTCCGCGCCGCGCTCGGGGCCGCCGCCGACCTGACCCGGAGCGTGTACCGGGAGGCGGAGCCCGGCATCGACATGCTGGAACCACGCGTGCGGCCCTGCATCCGCACCGCCCGCACCCTGTACGGCGGCATCCTCGACGCCATCGCGGACGACGGTTACACCGTGGTCCACCGGCGGTCCGTGGTACCCCGGCGGCGGCGGGCGTCGGTCGCCGCGGCGGGGCTGGCCGGCATCCTGGCCGCGCGGCTGCGCCCGGACGCGCGTCCCCGCCCGCCGGCCGGCCGGGGGCCGTCACCGGAGGGCACGACGACCACCCGCGGGGTGGCCGCGGCACAGCGGAAGGGGTACGGACGATGACGGACGCACGGAGCCCCGGCGGGCGCCGGCTGCCGCTGCGCGCGGGGCGGCGGGTGCGCTGGGAGCAGCAGGCACCCACCTGGCGTGAGGCCAGACCGTCTCTGATCGCGGACGCCCTGAAGCGCTCGGCGGCACGCCCCTCGGGCAACTGGTACGTCGTCGGGGCCTCCCGCGACATCGCGGCACGCGGCAGGCCGTTCGGCCGGACCGTGGCCGGTACCGAGGTCGTCCTGTGGCGCACCGGGACGGGCGAGCTGAGGGCGGGCCCGGGCGCGTGTCCGCACCTCGGCGCGCCACTGACGGACGGCCGGGTCGTGTGCGGGACGGTCGTGTGCCGCTGGCACGGACTGGCGCTGGGGGGCCGTCCGTTCGCCGGCTGGGAACCCCTGCCCGCGTACGACGACGGTGTGCTGGCCTGGGTGCGCCTGGACGAGGTGGGCGGTGAGGCGCCGCTCGACCGGCCCGTCGTGCCGCGCCGGCCCCGGCGGGGCGCCGTCGAGGCGGTGTTCGGCACGGTGGGGCGGTGCGAGCCCGAGGACGTGGTCGCCAACCGGCTGGACCCGTGGCACGGGTCCTGGTTCCACCCGTACTCCTTCGTCGGGCTGAGGGTTCTGCGGGCCCCGGCGGGAAAGGGAGGTGACGACTCGTTCACGGTCGACGTGTCGTTCCGGGTCGCGGGCCGGTTCGTCGTCCCGGTCCGGGCGGTGTTCACCGCCCCCGAGCCCCGGACGGTGGTCATGCACATCACCGAGGGGGAGGGCGCGACATCGGTGGTGGAGACGCACGCCACCCCGCTCGGCCCGGGCGCGGACGGCCTTCCCCGTACCGCGGTGACGGAGGCGGTCGTCGCCGTCTCCGACCGCCGTGGCTTCGCCGTGGCCCGGGCGGCGGCGCCGGCCCTGCGTCCGCTGATGCGGTGGGCGGCGGGGCGCCTGTGGCGCGACGACCTCGCCTACGCGGAGCGCCGGTGGCTGCTGCGCAGCACGGGGCGGTTCCCGGGCTGACGGACGGCCGTGGCGGGGGCCACGAGGACGGGCGGTCAGCCGCGGTGGCCGGCGGCCAGCGCGGCGAGCCCCCGCAGGACCGGCGAACGGCCCTTCCTGGGCACGGTCCACAGCGGATGGCCGCGTACCCCCCAGCGCCGGAGCAGGGAGTTGGCGGCGAGGAAGCCGGTGGTGGCCGCCCGCTCCATCAGGGCCACCGGCAGATCCGCGCGCACCAGGTCCCCGGCCAGTTTCAGGGCGGGGTGGGGCGTGTCCACCGAGGGACGCGTGGCATGTCCGGCCACCGGGAACAGGGGACAGTCCGACCGCCACTCGTGACGGGCGTCGACGATCCGGGCCGCCGCCGTCTCCGGGTACAGGGCGTGGAGCCGGTCGAGCAGTGTCCCCTCCACCCGCCGGCGGTCGGCCCGCTCGCCGACCGCGTAGCCGTGCAGTTCCACCACGCTGCCGCCGGTGCGCCGCGCCCAGCGGGCGGCTTCGCCCTCCCACCGGTCCAGGACGCTGACGTTGTCGAGCCCGTCGAAGCCGCTGGTGCCGAGGAAACCGGGGCGGCCCGCGTCGACGGGGCGGTCCAGCCACAGCCGCGACACCAGGAACGGCGGCGCGGACCGCTGGGCGTCGACGCCCGCACGCCACTCGGCGTCCCCGAGCCGGGGTGACGCGGCGACCAGCCGCCGCAGCCCGGCGACGTCGAGGGCGAGGACCACGGCGTCGTACTCGGCGGACCCGCCTTCGGTCTCGACCCGCAGCTCCGCGCCGGCCGTCGGGCGCACCGCTGTGACGGCTGTGTCCGTGAGCACCCGCACCCCCAGTCGGTCGAGGTAGCGGGCCAGCGGCTCCCACAGCGCCTGCGGGAAGGGTTCGTCCGGCACGTCGAAGAGGAGCCCTTCGGAGGAGCCGAGGAAGTAGATGTGGAACATCAGCAGCAGTTCCGCCGCGGACAGCTCGCGGGGGTCCGCGAAGAAACTGCGTGAGAAGACCTCGAAGGCCAGGTGGTGGGCGGCTTCCGGAAAGTTGACCGCCCGTAGGAAGTCCCAGGCGCTGACGGTGTCGAAGCGGGCGTACACATCGGGTACGCGGACGTCCAGGAGCGGCAGGGCCGCCCCGGGGCTCATGGCCGTGAGGTCGCGCCAGCCGAAGGACGGGCTGAGGGCCACGAAGCCGAGCACGCTCCACGGGGGAGTGCGGGGGACGCCGGCGAAGCTGTCGGCGAGACCGTTGCTGTGGCGCAGTGGGTAGTCGGGCAGTGGCCGCAGCGCGGAGAGAGCGGGATCGGCACGGCGCAGCAGCCCGCGGAGGTTGTAGTACTGCCGGAAGAAGGCGTGAAAGCCCCGGCTCATGGTCACCGTCGTACCGTCCGCCAGTTCGGTCCGCCAACCGGCCAGGCGGCCTCCGAGCACGGGCCGGCTCTCGTGGAGGGTGACCCGCACCCCCCGCTCGGCCAGCGCCGTCGCGGTGGCCAGGCCGGCGATGCCGCCGCCCACCACTGCGGCACGCGGCGCCGGGCCACCGGAACGCCCGTAGCGGTTGAAGCCCGCGTGCCCGGGGGCCGGCATCAGCACCTCGGCCCTGCGGTCACGTCCCCTGCGGGGTACGGACGACATGGAACGGCTCATCGGGGTGTCCCTTCTGCGGACGCGGACGGCACGGACGGGTTGGCCGGGGAACGGGCGGGGACACGCGGGGACACGCGGGGACGGGGCGCCCGGACGAAGGCGCCGGCGTGGCCGGGTCCGGGCGGCTGGGGCCGCCGCGCGTCAGCCTCCACCCGGGCCCCCTCCGGGTGGCCCGGGGTGGGGCCTGCGGGGCAGGAAGGGCAACTCGGCGCCCGTGCGCAGCATCGGCACGACGGGAGTGGAGAAGCCGATGAGCAGGTCCTCCCACCATGTGCTGCGGCCGTCGAGGAAACGCAGCACACGTTCGGTGGGGACGTCGCGGAACAACGCCGTGAAGAAGTCGGGGCCGTTGACCCGTCCGGTGTCCAGGGCGCGCAGCAGGACGGCGTCCATGGCGAGGGAGCGGCGCCGGTGCGGCGGGGGAAGCCGCCCGTCCTCGTCGCCCGCGCGCAGTGCCGAGGCGACCGCCCCGCACTGCCGTTGTACGGCGGAGAAGGTGTAGCCGGTCGCGGGCCGGGTGGCACCTCCGACGGCCCCGATCCGGTGGACCCGGGCACCGGTCCGGCGGGGGAAGCGCGCGTCCGTCATGGGGATGACCCCCTGTTCGACCGCGCTCACGGTGAACCGCCCGAGGCGCAGGACCTCGTCGGTGTAGTGCCGCAGGGCCGCTGTGTACGCGGGTCCGGCGAGCGGGGTGGGGGAGAACTGGGTGTACTCGACGAGGGCGTGCGCGGGACCGAGCGGAAGCACGTAGCCGAATGCCAGTCCGTGGGGTGGCTGCGGCACCCGGAAGTCCATCAGTTCCACGACGTCCCCGTCGAAGACCGGTTCCGAGGTGTGGACGAACCAGCCGCGGAAGTGCTGCAACAGGGTGCTGCGGGCGGGCGGCAGGGTACGCGCCGGCCGGGAGTCGTACAGGTGCCGGCCGCGCACCGTGACCCGGCGCCCGTCCGCCGTGACACACACGGCCTCCGCGCCACCGGGTACGTCGCGCACCGCCTCGGCCGTCGCCGTGAGCAGCCGCACGCGGGGGCGCGCGGTGAGCCGGGCGGTCACCAGCGCTTCGAAGGTGTCGGACCGGAGCATGTGGTAGCGCATGGCGCCGAGTTCCCCGTCGACGACGCCACCGTCCCGGCCCCGCACACGCAGCCGCCGCCAGGACGCCACCAGGGCCTCGTCGAAGCCGCTGGGGCCCTCCTGCCAGAAGCACCAGGTGCGTGCCGGTGGCCGGAGGGACCGCCGGGGGGTCTCCACCAGGGTGACCGACAGCGGGCGGGCGGCGCCCGGGGCGGTCAGGGCGTGGGCCAGTGAGAGCCCCGCCGCCCCGCCCCCGACGATCACGACGTCGGCCTCCCCGTCCGCCGCCGCGCCGGCCCCGGCACCCGCGGTACGCTCGCCGCTCATGCGCCTTCCCGCACGCGGGCCGGAGGGCGCTGCCCGGCACACGAGGACGAGTACGTTCCGGCCGGCCCCGGCACGGCGGCCACCCCGCCCACGACGCCGGGGCACTGTAGGCCAGCGGTGGGGGGTCCGGCCGATCGCCCGCCGTGCCGGCCGGGGGGAGCGGGCACGGAACCACGTCGTCCGCGCCGGCCGGCGACGGCACCACCGATCCCGCCGGTCGCACCGGCCGCCCTCATCCGCGCGCCTTCGCAGTCCATGCTGCACTCCATCCCCGTACCGGGCCCTTACCGCCCCTTCCCGGCGAACGGGCCGCCCGGATGCAGCAATCGACCAGGTCCGTGCCCCTCCGGCGCCGGTGGTCCCGACGAGCCGGGCCGTCCCCGTCCGGACGGGGACCCGTGGCCCCGCCCTCGCCGCGGGACGTGGCGCCCCGCCGCCGACGACGCCCGCGCGTCAAGCGCCGGCCGCGACCAGATGTCGGGCGCCGTGCCCCGGGGCCGTGGACATCACCTTCCTGTCGGAGGGCGTCCGTGTGCACCGGTGACCGTCACCCGTCCCCACCCGGCACTTCCCCGAGGCCGCCCACCCCCGGACGAGGCCGTCCAGGACGGCCTCGCCCGTAAGCAGAAGCAGAAGCAGAAGCAGACGCCGCCGCCGACGCGAGCGCTGTATGCGGCCGGGGCCGGAGCCCGCGCTGGGGGCGTGCCCGTCCCGGACGGCCCGGGCGCGTCCGGGACGGTCCCGGCCCCGCTCTCCCGCCCGGGCGAGGCCCCGGACACGCCGTGCCGGGGCCTCGCGCGCGGAGCTGTCAGCCCTCAGGGTGAGGACGATCAGGCGCACGGGTGCCCGTGCCGGCATACGTGACCAATACGCCCGCGCCCCTGCCCATGGGGTCGCCCCGTGCTGGCGGACACGAGGACCGGGACCGGGGTCAGCGGTGCTGTCGGCGTACCCGCGCTTGCCCGGAGGCCGAAGCCTGGGGCCACCGCCCGGCGAGGCAGCGGCCGTTTGCCGGACGCGTCATCGCGGGGGCAGCACACAGAACTCCTGGCCGTCGGGATCGGCCATCACCACCCGGCCGACCTCGTCCCGGCCGATGCCGATTCGAGTCGCCCCGAGGGAGACGAGGCGGTCGACCTCCGCCTGCTGATCACCATGGGCAGGCGGGGCGAGGTCGAAGTGCAGCCGGTTCTTCCCGGTCCTCGGCATCAGGGGCGGACCGCCCCAGGTGATCTTGGGACCGCCGTGCGGCGAGCGGACCGCGGTCTCCTGGTCCTGGTCCCAGACCAACGGCCAGCCCAGCGCTCGGCTCCAGAAGTACCCGACTTCCTGGGAGCCGTCACACGCGAGCGCTCCGATGAATCCGCAGTCGGTGAGGAAGTCGTTGCCCGGCCCGATGACGCAGAACTCGTTGCCTTCGGGGTCGGCGAGCACCACATGGTCCTCCTCCGGACCCTGACCGATGTCGATGTGCTGGGCGCCGAGCGCGAGCGACCTCGCCACGATCTGTTGCTGGTCTTCGTGGGACGTGCTCGTCAGATCGAAGTGCGTCTGGTTCTGGCCCGTCTTCCGCTCCTGGCTGGGCAGAAAGCGGATCCGGAAGCCGGTGTCATCGCTCGGCAGGAGGGTCACGCCGTCGCTGGAGTCGTCGGCCGTCTCCCAGCCCAGGACACCGGCCCAGAAGCGCGCGAGACGGACGGGGTCGTTCGCATCGAAGCAGAGCGCGTACAGGTGAGAGGTCATGTTGGGCATCTTCTTCCAGGTCGTGGCTGGAGCCTGCCCAGCCCGCGCCATGCGCTCAACTCGTCAACAGCGGGGCGTCCGGCGGGTGTCGGGCCGCCCATGGGGCGCACCATGGCTGCCACTCCGCGGACCACACCCGGGACGGGGGCATCGGGACCGGGCGGGAACCGCTCGCCAGTGATTGCGCGCCGAGCACGCCCACCGGAGACGCCGCCACGGCGGACCGTACGGAAACCAGCGGAGGCCTGCCCTCCGCCACCGTTGCCCGGAACGCCTGGAGCAATCGCACCGTTCCCTCGACTCCGCGATCCACCGGCTCACCCGCGAGAAACAACCGGGCCGGCAGGCGTCCCTCCTCACGGGTGCGGCCGTCCGCTGCCGCCCAGCCCTCGGTCCTGATCCTGACCGCCCAGGCCCGCTCGCCAGGCGCGCGGACCGACTCCAACTCCGCCGCCGACGCCGTACGGCGCTCAGGGGCGCGGTCACAGGCCGCCACTACGTCCATGCCCACCCTGCGGCACCACACCGCCAGGTGGAGTCCCCCTCCTGAGACCCACGACTCCGACTCGCACAGGGTCATCCTCGGGGGTCGACCCCGACCGGCCGCAACCGCTTTTCTCACGTGCCTCCGGGCCACCGCCCTTCGACACCTCCTCGACCCACCCGGCCTACCGTCGAGGACGAAAAGACGCGACGGTGGTTGCCGGCGGGTCCCGCTCCCGCCGGAGCGGCACCGATCCGGCACCGGTTCACGGCCCCGTCCCTTGTCACCGATGGAAGGACCACCCATGCGGAACGTCACGCTGAACAACGGCGCCGAGATGCCGATCCTCGGCTTCGGCGTTTACCAGATCCCGGCGGAGGAGACCGAGCAGGCCGTCACCCAGGCCCTCGCCGCCGGCTACCGGCTGCTGGACACGGCGGCCGCCTACGGGAACGAGGAGGCCGTCGGCCGCGCCATCAAGAACAGCGGAATCCCGCGCGAGGAACTGTTCGTCACCACCAAGTTGTGGATCCAGGACGCCCCGGCCCAGGAGAACGCCCGGCGGGCCTTCGAGACGTCGCTGGCCAGGCTCGGCCTGGACCACGTCGACCTGTACCTGATGCACCAGCCCTACGGTGACGTGTACGGCCAGTGGCGCGCCATGGAAGCCCTGAACCGCGAGGGCCTCGCCAGGACCATCGGCGTCGCCAACTTCCACCCCGACCGGTTGGTCGACCTGATCGCCAACAACGAGATCACCCCAGCGGTCAACCAGGTCGAGACCCATCCGTTCCATCAGCGCACCGCCGACCAGGAGCTCATGCGCGAGCGTGGTGTGCAGATCCAGTCGTGGGCCGGTTTCGCGGAGGGCAGGAACAACCTGTTCCACCATCCGTTGCTCAGTGAGATCGGGGCCGGGCACGGCAAATCGGTCGCCCAGGTGGTGCTCCGCTGGCTCGTCCAGCGCGGCGTCGTCGCCATCCCCAAGTCGGTACGGCCCGAGCGTATGGCGGAGAACATCGACGTCTTCGACTTCGCGCTCACGGACGACGAGATGGCGGCCGTCGCCACCCTGGAAACCGGAGCGTCGCTGTTCTTCGACCACCGTGACCCCGCGATGGTCGACTGGCTCGTCAAGCTCCGCGTCGACGCCTGACCCGCCCCGCGTCTTCGGCACCACCCGCGGCAGGGGACGCCCCGGCGCCGTGAGGCGGGGGTCCGAGCCGACCGCCGACGGCGAGGCCACCGGTGTCCGGTTCAGCGACGGCGCCCCGTCCCCTCGTACAGCGCGGGGGCCGAGGGCGCCGTGGGTGCGCTGCGCCGACGCGCCGAAGGCGCGCCGCTCCAGCCGCGCCTCGGCCACGGCGATGTGGAGCCGTCGCACGTGCCCGCTCGGTCGGCGGTGTGGATCGGCGGGCCGGTGCTGTGGCTCAGCGGCTGCTCGAACCGTCCGGCCACCGGGCCGGAACCTGCCGGGCGTCCGGTCCGTGGCCCGTCCGGGCCGGATGTCGCCTTCCCGCCCTCGCCGGGCGCGGTGCCTCGCGGGGGAGGGCACCAGCCGTGCACGGCCACGACCACGTCGCGGTGGACCTGGCCTCGGGCCGCGCAAGGGCCCGGCCCGGTGGACGCGCGCGGGAGGACGCTTGGTCGTGGCGGTGCCTCAGAACGCGAAGACCGAGTTTCCGTTGAGGGTCGCGGACATGGTGCACGCGTTGGAGAAGGTGTGCTTCCAGGCGATGCGCTTGCCCTGCCATACCCCGTCCGCGGTGACGGTGACGGGGTCGTAGTGCATCGGGCAGGCGCGGTTCGAGTCCGGCGCGGCCAGGAGGGTGTCCAGGGAACCGGCGGTGGCGGCGAGGTCCGCACAGGCGGCCTGGGGATCGGGGTGCGTTCCCTGGGCGGTCGGTGCGCAGCTGAGGGTGGACGCCCGTACGACGGTGGCCTGGTCCTCGCCCTGTGCGACGGTGAGGACCATGGCGGACGGGGCGTAGAGGCTGGCCGGCTTGGCTTGCGCGACGCCGGTGGCGCAGGCCAGGCCCAGAAGGGTGGCGGCGGAGACAGCTGCGAGGTGGCGACGCATGAGGAGATCCCTTTCAATTCAAAGGCGAGACGCGGAAGTTGTCTGCCCTTTGTGGTCTGGACGCTGCTGAGTTTGGCGGAAGTGAAGGCCGGGTGCACATCGATGACCGATTTGCAGACATCCCGTCCATGCCGGGCGACCGAATGGTCGTTCTGGCTGCTCAGCGTGGGGGCCCGCGCTGCGCGACCGGGCGCTGACCCAGGGTCACCCCTGCGCCGCGGCCGCCCCCGGGCGCCTGACCTGCGGTCGGTCACGCATGGTTTATCCGGCAACCACCCAGGCTGACCGGATAACGCCGGTATCCCGCCCGGGTGGGCTCGGAGAGGTGTCACGACGCGTCGCGAAACGGGACGCCGGCCGGGTGCGCATCCTGGCCCGGTGCCGCGCTGCGCGTGGGTGCGGTCCGCTTGGTTCGTTAGCTTCGCTCCATGCTGCGCACGAGATTCACCGAAATGTTCCGGCTCACGTATCCGGTGATGTCTGCTCCCATGAGTCTGCACAGCGGTGGGACACTCGCCGCCGCGGTCTCCGCCGCCGGCGGGCTCGGCTGCTTCGGGGGAACGCATCCCGGGCGGGGGCCGGATTGGATCCGCTCGGAGATCGCGACCATCCGCGCGAGCACGGACCGGCCCTTCGGAGTCGGCTTCATCACGCCGTTCCTCTCCTTCACCGAGCCGCTTTTCGACGCCACGCTGGAGGAGCGACCGGAAGTCGTCGCGCTGTCGTTCGCCGATCCTCGGCCGTGGCTCGGCCGGGCGAAGGAGGCGGGTGCCCGGGTGATGTGCCAGGTCCAGAGCTACCAGGACGCGGAGACGGCCGTCGCGGCGGGGGCCGATGTCCTCGTGGTGCAGGGAACCGAGGCCGGTGGCCATACCGGGACCATGGGACTGCTGCCGTTCCTGGCCGAGGTGGTGAGGCGGTACCCGGAGGTCCCGGTGCTGGCTGCTGGGGGCATCGCCGACGGGCGAACCCTCGCGGCCGCTCTCACCGCCGGCGCGGACGGTGCCTGGCTGGGCACGGCCTTCCTGGCCACGCCCGAGGCAGTCGAGGTGCACGACATCCACAAGCGCCTGATCGTCGAGAGCGACGGCAGCGACACCGTGTGGACGCGGGCCTACGACATCGTCTCGGGGCTGCCATGGCCGACGGCCGTCGGCGCGCGCGTGCGCCGCAATCGCTTCACCGACGAGTGGTCGGAGCGTGAGGCGACGCTGCGGGAGCGCAGAGAGGAGTTCGCACCCCCGCAAGGGGTCAACCCGTTCGAGGCCCCACCCGACCCCGAGTCGAGCGCGATCTCCTACGGTCAGTCAGCCTCCCTCGTGGAGGCCGTCCGCCCGGCCGCGGCCGTGGTCCGTGGCATCAGTACCGATGCCGAGGCGATCCTGAAGGAGCGGCCCCGTTCGCTGCTCGGCTCACCGACAGCCCCCTGACGCATCGGGACCTGCCCGCCCGGGCCGGCGGGGCGGGACCAGAGGTCGGGTGCCTGCCGTCCGGCAGCGACCGCACAACCGCGGAGCCAGGCCCACACGGTCGCCGGTCCGTGGGGGGTCCTGTACCGGCGCACCCGCCCGGCCGGGTGATCCCCCGGATGCGCGGCGCCTCGCGGAGCCAGGGCGGTCGCCCGGTCCGGTCGGAACGTTCAGCGCCACCGCACGCACCCCCCCCGACGACCACTTCGTGTTGTGCGAGGAGCACGGCAACCCTTGCGGCCCCGGCGGCAACCGTAGGTCGATCGTCGCTCCTTCACAGAACGGAAACCACACATGAGCTCGACCCGCCGCCCGGCCCGTCACCGCAGACCGCAGAGGGCCCTGGCAATCGGCGTGCCGGTGGCGCTGGCCGCCTCCGGAGTTCTGGCGTACGGGTCCGTGTTCGGACTGGGCGAGGAGGAGAGGGCCGCAGCGGCGGAGGCTCCGTCCGGGGCGGCTGCCGCCGCCGACGGGTTCGCCTCGGCCAACGCCCTTGGGCAGAACGGCACATACGGCGGCCGGGGCGGCCGGACCGTCACCGTCAAGACGCTCGCCGACCTCGAGAAGTACGCCACTGCCTCGGAGCCGTACGTCATCGTCGTCGCCGGCACGATCGACATGGACCCCGTCGGCAAGGAGATCAAGGTCGCCTCGGACAAAACGATCATCGGCTCCGGGACCCTGGGGCACATTGTCGGCGGGGGCTTCTTCCTCGGCCGGGGCGTGCACAACGTGATCATCCGGAACCTGACGATCCGGGACTCCTACCAAGGCGTGTGGAACGACAAGGAGCATGACTTCGACGCCATCCAGATGGACGGCGCCCACCACGTGTGGATCGACCACAACGACCTGCGGCACACCGCCGACGGACTGATCGACGTCCGCAAGGACAGCACGTACGTGACGGTGTCCTGGAACAGGCTGAGCAACGCCAACAAGGCCTTCGGTATCGGATGGACCCAGAACGTCGTCACCGACATCACGATCCACCACAACTGGATCCGCGAGACCGAGCAGCGCAACCCGTCCACGGACAACGCCGCCCACGCGCACCTCTACAACAACTTCATGGAGGACGCCCCGGGCACGTCCATCAAGTCCTCCTATGGCAACTACGCACGCGGCAGGACGCGGATGCTGCTGGAGAACTCCTACTTCCTGGGCATGAACAACCCCGTGACCAGGGACGCCACCGCCGCCCTCACCCAGCGCGGCAACGTCTTCTCCGGCACGAGCGGACGCAACGAGAACGGCGGCGGCACGGCCTTCGACCCGAAGAAGTACTACGGCTACACCCTGGACGCCGCCGGCGACGTGCCGGCGCTGGTGAAATCCGGAGCCGGTCCGAGGGTCTCCCTGGGCAGAGCGGCCACCACCGCTGCCGCCCGGACCCTCACCGTCGCCAAGGACGGCACCGGCCAGTACAAGACGGTCCAGGCCGCCGTGAACGCCGTACCCGTCAACAACCCCTCCCGCGTGGTCATCTCCGTGAAGCCCGGTACGTACCGCGAGACGGTGAACGTCCCGGCGAACAAGCCGCACGTCACCATCCAGGGCTCGGGCACCAGCAAGGACACCGTGATCGTGTACGGCAACGCGGCCGGCATGCGCAAGCCGGACGGGTCGGGCGCGTACGGCACTCCGGGCAGCGCCACGGTCGCCATCCGGTCGGACGACTCCCAGCTCCGCAACCTCACCGTCGCCAACGACTTCGACGAGGCCGCGCACCAGTCCCTGAAGGACCACCAGGCGGTCGCCCTGCTCACGACCGCGGACAGGATCGTGCTGAACGGCGTCATCGTCACCGGCGACCAGGACACCCTGGAGCTGGAGACCGCGGCCAGGGACAAGCCCGGCCGCGTCCACGTCACCAACTCCCACATCGTCGGCAACGTCGACTTCATCTTCGGCCGTGCCACCGCCGTGATCGACCAGTCGGTCATCACCCTCAAGAAGCGCTGGAACGGCACTTCGGCCGGCTACATCACCGCCCCGAGCACCCAGGCGGGCCGCAAGGGCATCCTCATCCACCGCTCCACGATCGACGGTGCTGTGACCGCCTCCTCCTTCCACCTCGGCCGCAACTGGCACCCCGGCGGCGACAGGGCGGCCGACCCGCAGGTCACCGTCCGGAATTCCAAGCTCAGCGCCGCGATCAAGCGCACGCCCTGGACCGACATGGGCGGCTTCCCCTGGAAGGACGACCGCTTCGCCGAGTACATGAACACCGGTCCGGGTGCCGGCCCGAAGAGCACCGACCGGCCCCACCTGACCGACCACCAGGCCGCGTCCCAGGAGGTCTCGGACTGGCTGGGCGACTGGACCCCGTGATCGGTGGGGGAGGAGCCCGGACCTGACCCGTCCCGTCACCGGTCGGTACCAGCCAGCCGGTGCCGCTCGGCGACGGACCGAGCAATTCCGGTCCCGTCGTCCAGGACTTCGTCAGCTCCGGCCGGCGCACCCTCACCGGCCGGTGGCTCCGGGTACGGCCGCATCCGGTGGATCCGGTGGATCCGGTGCAGCGGCCGGCTCAGGGGAAGTCGATGGTCCCGTCCACCGGCGCGATCACGACCCACCTCAGAGAGCGGTCGTCGAAGGGGGAGCAGGCCGTGACGTGCACCGCGATGGGCTCGGGTGCGACCAGCGGGAAGTACATGCGCATGACCGCCCCGTCGCCGCCGGAGGGCGCCACGGCGGCGGGGGCATCCCACAGTGCACGGATCGCGGGCAGGCGGCGCACCGTCCGCACCACCTCGTCCAGTCGCCGGTTGTCCGGCCGGCGCTGCCAGTCGAGCCGGAGCCGCTCCAGGAGCACCACCACCCAGCTTTGTTCCCCGTCGCGCAGTTGATAGCGGGCTTCGCCCGACAGCGCCCACGTCATGACGTTGGCGCCGTCGCGGACCAGCCACGGGCAGTGCCGGGCCGCGACGGCGTTGGCCCCCACCACGTCCCACGCCTCGTCGGCGAGGAAGCTCACGCAGCGTTGCTGGTGCATCAGGCGTACCAGTGCCGGGGCCGGCCGTGCGGCGGTGGGGCGCCGTGGTGGCTGGTGGCCCGTGCCGAGGTACAGGGCTGCGGCCTGTCCGGGGGAC
This sequence comes from Streptomyces sp. NPDC050856, assembly GCF_040653855.1. Classification (NCBI taxonomy): domain Bacteria; kingdom Bacillati; phylum Actinomycetota; class Actinomycetes; order Kitasatosporales; family Streptomycetaceae; genus Streptomyces; species Streptomyces sp. NPDC050856. The sequence continues at coordinate 40,693 of NZ_JBFAGV010000016.1, forward strand.
AGGTCCAGGATGCGTACGACGCCGGCGATCATTTCCACGCCGTACCTGCGGTCCTCGCCCTTCTCCAGGGCGCGGTACCAGCGTTCGGAGACCCCCAGCAGAAGCGCCATGTCCAGTTGGGTGAGGTAGGTCCGGTGACCGCGGAAGGGAACCGGGGCGGGTATCAGCTCGGGGTCCCTCGCCATACGCCAGGCGCGCAGCATCCGGCCGAGATCCTCGCGTCGCGCGTCCACCATCAGTAAATACCTCGCAAAGATGGAGTCGCCCACCGGTGAGCCAGAGGTGCGTTGCACCGGTGTCGCCCGAATCGGCGCAGGTGGCAGCATCGCACACCGGCGTTCCGACCGGAACCCACGACTACCGGAACCTCTCAGTGCCGATCTTGGGGGGTGAAGGGCAGTCATGGTGGGGCAACCGTTCCAGGGCCCCCGGCCACCGGCCCACAGCCGGCGGCCGACAGCCCATGGCGCACGGCCGCGGTCCCGTGACGCGTCCACCGCCCGCCCCACCCGCACCCTGACGGAGAACGCCTCGATGAGCTACTTCCTGCCGGAGACCGACCCCGTGCTGACCGCCGCCCGCGGCCTGGCACTCGCACACCCGGGCATGATCGAGGTCAGCCCGGCCCCGCTGTACCTGCGGGCGCGGGCACCGCACCCCGACCGCCGGGTCGGCCTCGTCTCCGGCGGCGGATCCGGCCACGAGCCGCTCCACACCGGACTCCTCGGGCGCGGCGGGCTGGACGCCGTCTGTCCCGGCGAGATCTTCGCCTCCCCGCACAACCGGCAGATCTACGAGGCGAGCGTGGCGGCCGCCGGGCGCGACGGGGTGCTGCACATCGTCAAGAACTACACCGGCGATGTGATCAATTTCCAGATCGCCGCGGAGCGGCTGCGGCACGACGGGATCCCCGTCGCCACGGTCCTGGTCGACGACGACGTGGCCACCGGTGCCGCCGACAGCGCCACCGGCCGCCGGGGCACCGCGGCGACGATGGTGGTGGAGAAGCTGCTCGGCGCCGCCGCCGACCGGGGCGCCCCGCTGGATGAGCTGGCCGCCCTCGGCGCCGACGTCGTGTCACGTTCCCGCAGCGTCGCGGTCGCCGCCCGCGCCCAGACGTCGCCCACGACGGGCGCCCCGGCGTTCACCCTGAACCCCGGCACACTGGACTACGGCGTCGGCATCCACGGAGAACGCGGCACCCGGACCATCGCCCACCCGCCGGTCGGGGAACTCGTCCGGCGGATGACCGACGACCTGTTCGACGCCCTCCCGCCGGGCCCCGACGAGGTGCTCGCCGTGGTCAACGGCCTGGGCGCCACCACCAGCCTGGAACTGCACGCCATCAGCACTCTGCTGAACGACCAGCTCCTCGCCCGGAACCTCCGGCCCGTCGTCATCGTCCCCGGCACCTACACCGCCGCCCTCGACATGGCCGGGTTCTCGCTCACCCTCACCCGGCTCGAGGCCGGCTGGACCGAGCTGTGGACCGCCCCCACCGAGACCCCGCTGGTCCTGCCGCGCCGCACCCTCGCCGCGGCCGGCGCGCCGCCGGCCCCGCCCCGGCGGAGCGGCCCCGGGGTGACCGAGCGGCGCGCCGAAGGAGGCCGGGCTGTTCTCGACCGCTACGCGCTCATCGTCACCCAGGTGCGCGACAACCTCACCCGGCTCGACCAACTGGTGGGCGACGGCGACTTCGGGGACAACCTCGCCGGCGGCGTGCGGCGCGCGGTGGGACTGGCCGACGAGACCGGGGCCGGCGGCACGGCCGCCCTCGCCGAGGCGTTCCTGAACGACGTCGGCGGCACCAGCGGCCCGCTGTTCGGGCTGCTCTTCCAGCACCTGGCCTCCGTCTCGCCGGGCGATCAGGCACCGTCCCGCACGGCACTGGCCGACGCCACGGCGGCCGGCCTGGCCGCCGTGCGGCGGGTCGGCGGCGCCCGTCCCGGAGACTGCACCCTGGTCGACGCCCTCGCCCCCGCCGCCGAGGCCCTGGCCGACCCCGCCCGTGACGAAACCGCCGGGATGCCCTTCACCGCGGCGGCACAGGCCGCCGTCCGCGGCGCACTGGCCACCGCCTCCCTGCGCCCCCGGCGGGGGCGCGCCAGCTATGTGGGGGACCACGCCATCGGCGTCCCGGACCCGGGTGCCCTCGCCGTCGCCCTGCTCTTCGTCGCGATGGCCGACGTCCACGAGCCGACCGAGGCCACCCGGCTGCCGGCCCCCGGCTACCTCACCCTGCACTGACCCGACCGGCTCCGTCCCCAGCGCCGGTCGGTTCGCGGGCCCGGCGGCACGCCCGGCTCCGAGCCGGTCCCGGCCCTCTGGACCGGGCACCGTACCGGGCCGCCGCTGCGGCCGGGACGCGACGGCCCACCCCCGCGCGACGAGCGGACCGGCGCGCCCTCCGGAAGGGGAACGGCCGCCCGACCCCCAGGGCCACGGTGGTGACGGCACTCCTCGTCCCGGGGCCTCGTCGGCGCGCGGGGCGGGGCACGACCACGGGGCAGGCTCAGTGCGACTCGGCGGGGGCCAGTGCTTGCTCGGTCCAGATCGTCTTGCCGGACATCCCGTACCGGCTGCCCCATCGGGTGGCGACCTGGGCGACGAGGAACAGGCCGCGGCCCCCCTCGTCCGTGGTCTGTGCCCGGCGCAGTCTCGGCTGGCTGTCGCTGGAGTCCGTGACCTCGCAGATGAGCACCCGATCACGGATGAGCCGCAGCCCGACCGGTCCCTGGGCGTAGCGGATGGCGTTGGTGACCAGCTCGCTGACGATCAGCTCGGTGCTGAACAGCGCCTCTTCGAGGTTCCACTGCCTGAGCCGGTCGCGGACCAGTTCCCTCGCGTGGGCCACCGCGGTGGGCTCGGGCTGGAACCGCCAGTCCGCCATGTGGGCGGCCGGGATGGTGCGCGTCCGTGCCAGCAGGAGGGTGACGTCGTCCCTGGCCGGGTGGGGCGCGGCCCGGACCGGTGCGGTCAGTTCGCGGCCCATGCCGTGCAGTGTCCGGCCCGGGCGACAGGCGTCGCGCAGCCGGCCGTGCAGGTCGTCCCCGCCCCCCGGCGTGCTCGTGGCTTCGATGAACCCGTCACTGAAGAGGGCGAGGACGCTGCCCGGCGGCAGTTCCACCTCGGTCACTTCGAAGGGCATGCCCCCGACACCCAGCGTGGGTCCCGACGTGATGTCGATGGAACGTGTGGTCCCGTCCGGGAGCACCACGACGGGGGCCGGGTGACCGGCGCTGGCGAGACAGCAGCGGCGGCTGACGGGGTCGTAGACGGCGTAGAGGCAGGAGGCTCCCACGGTGTCGGGATGTTCCGCCTCCTCGGCCATGCGGTGCACGAGGTCGTCGAGCCGCGCCAGCAGCTCGTCGGGACCGAGGTCCAGGTCGGAAAGGGTCTGCACCGCCGTGCGCAGGCGGGCCATGGTGGCGGTCGCCCCGAGGCCGTGGCCGATCACGTCGCCCACCACCAGGGCCGTGCGCAGCGACGAGAGGGAGACCGCGTCGAACCAGTCCCCGCCGACACCGGCGTCACCCTCGGCGGACAGGTAGACACCGGCGGTCTCGACGGCGGCCGTGCTGCCGGAAACCGGTGGCAGGAGGCTGTTCTGCAGCATCACCGCCATCCGGTGTTCCTGGGTGTAGCGGCGGGCGTTGTCCATGCCGAGCGCGGCACGGGTGACGATCTCCTTCAGGAGCTTGGCGTCCTGCCCGTCGAAGGAGTACGGCTGGCGTGTCCGGTAGACCTGTACGTACCCCAGAACCCGGCCGCGCGCCACCAGTGCCGCGCCGATCGAGGCGTGCATGCCGTCGGGGATCATCCGTGCCGAGCCGGGATCGCCGCCGAGGAACGCGGCGTACTCGTGCGGATTCTCGGCGACCAGCACCTCGCCCCGCTCAAGGCGCCGGAAGCCGGGCTGGTCGGCGATGTGCGGCAGCAGCTCACCGGCCTGGAGCTGGTTGGCGGGCCAGGGGCCGTGGGTGTGTTTCACCGCGACGCGCCGGAAGTCGCCGCGCAGGCCCTGGACGGTGCTGGGCGGCTCACCGCCGCGCAGCGCGGCCTCGGAGATCTCCACGGCGGCGAGGTCACCGAGCGCGGGCGCCAGGAGTTCCACCAGGTCCTGCGCCGTCCGCTCGACGTTCAGGCTGCCTCCGATGCTGTGCGAGGCCCGGTAGACCAGGTCGAGCTGGCGCATGGAACGGTAGCGCTCGGTGACGTCGATGAGCGAGGAGATCGCGCCGTCGGGACGCCCCAGGAAGTCGTGCAGGGCGGCCGCGGTCATGGAATAGAGGCGGTCGCGGGCTCCCGGCCGCGGAGCGCACAGAACGGCGGAAGCGGCCACCTCGGGGGTCCCCGTCTCCATGACCTGGCGCAGGAGGTCCGCGCCGGTGCCGCCGCCCTCGATCGACGGCATGTCGCACAACGGGTCGTCGCCCCCGGCCGACGGCCGGCCGGCCCGGGCCACCGCGGGGCTGGCGCGCCGTACCCGCAGATCCGGGCCGTGGATGGCGATCTGCCAGGCCTGCTGGGTCAGCAGGGCCCTCCCGAGCGCGCTCTCGTCGCTCCACGCGGACAGTGCCTCCATGGTCAGGCCGAGCGCGAGCACCGCGGTCGTCCCACTCAGCGGGTACAGCCGCACCCATACGTCGACGGGCCGTCCCGACCGGTGCCTCAGCGGCATGACCCGTCCGCCGGGCGCGCCGCCCGAGGGATCCCCCGACCGGGCGGGCCGCCGAGCGTGGAGCAGGCCGCGTGCCGGTGTTCCTGTCAGGTCGGCCGCGGTACGGCCCAGGAGCTCCGCCAGGGACGGTGTGCAGTGGCTGATCAGGCCCTGCTCGTCGATCAACGCCGCGACGACGCCGTGCAGCGGTGGGGGTGGGGCCTCCCGGGCTGGTTCCTGCGGTGCCATGCGAGCACTCCGGATTCGTTCGCGCTTCACCTCAGTGTGTTCCATCCGGTGGGATCGAACGAGCCGGTGCCGCCATGCGGGTACCGGGACCGTGGCCGATCAGGCGGGGCGGAGGACTCACGCCCGTGGGCCGATCACCACCGGGGTGTATCCGCGTGCGGCTCCAGCGGGCCGGTGCCGTGGCGCGGGGCGGCCGGGCAGGCGGTGCTGCGAGGAGCCGGGCGTCAGCCCCCGGCAGCACCCGGCCGTGGCGGCGCGGGTGATGGCCGCGCCCGCCACGCCCCGCCTGTCTCACGCCGTCCGGCCGCCGCCGCGCGCGCCCACCGCCGTTCAACGTCCCGGCAGGGACAGCCGGCCGCGTAATCGCTGTGCCCGCAGGACCAGCTCCAGTTCGAAGCGGCGGTCCGGGTCCTCGACCTCGTCACCCCACAGTTCCTTGATCTGCCGCATCCGGTAGCGCACCGTCTGCGGATGCACCCCCAGCCGCGCGGCGATCTCCGGGGCGCCGCCCCGGGTCTCCAGCCAGGCCAGCAGGGTTTCCGCCAGGCGGCGCCGCTGGGTCGGGCCCCGGTCGGCGAGCGGGGCGAGGCACCGGTCGGCCAGCGCCTCGATCAGCTCCTCGGGCGGCAGCAGCACCAGGGCGTCGATGTGCTCCGTGCAGTGCAGGAGCTCGCCCGACGGCAACAGGCCGCGCTCGACGAGGCCCATCGCCTCCGTCGCCCAGCGCAGCGAGGCCGCCGCGTCCGCGAGGTCGACGGCCGGGCCGACGGCCCCCGTCCACCCCCGCAGCGCGCGGTGCAACTGCTCACGGCGGCCCGGCGCCGCCGGATCAGGCACGAACAGCAGTGGCTGTTCGCTCTCCATGTCCAGCAGCACCTCCGCTCCCACGGCCGGCGCCACGCTGTCACGGGCCGGGCGCTGAAGCACCCCCACGGCCACCCGCTGGGGGAGGGGCCAGCCGATCCGCGCGGCGTGGGCGGCGTACTCCTCCAGGGAGCGCGACCGGTCCGGGCGGCGCTCGCCCAGCAGCGCCTGGGTCAACTTGCGCTGCAACCGCAGCCGTTCGCCCGCGTGACGGGCCGCGGCCTCCGCGTAGCCGCGTACCGTCTGGTCGACCAGGCCGTCCAGGAAGGCGAAGCCCGCCTCCGCGAGGTCGTACATCGCGGGAGGCGGGATCCGGGCGCCATGGCCGATTTCCGCCAGCCGTCGCCAGGCGAGACGCACTCCGAGCCGGTAGACGGCCTGGAGGGAGTCGAGGGTGCGGCCCTGCTGTCCCTCCCCCCGGCCGAAGTCCTGGAAGACCTCCAGGTGGAGCTGCGGGCTGCCCGAGCCACGGACGAGGTGCTGGAGGAACTCCTCCAGGGCGCGCCGGATCCCGACGAGGGCGACCAGCTCGCCCGACTCGTCGACGAGGAGCGGCATCCGGGGATGCTCGCGGCATATCGTGTCCAGGATCTCCTGGGCCAGCGCGGGTACTTCCGCCATGGCGCGGTCGGCGAACTCGCGCACCTGCCGTTGGGGCAGGTCCGCCCACGCCGACCGGTCACCGGCCGGTGCCTGCGTGTCCACTGCGGTCAACTCGCCTCACCCCCGGGGCAGAGCCGTCTCATGGCTGATCAGCGGCACATTGGGCTGTTCCGGGGGAGCTTCGAGCAGGGCCACGACGGCGAGGGCCGCTCCCACGGCGAGAGCCGCGGCGAGAACCACGGTGAGGGCGGCGGCGAGCAGTCTGGGCATGGTCGGGCAGCCTTTCTGACGCTGGAACCCCACCACGAGTCCGCCACCCCGGACGGCGGCGACCCCATCGCATCAGTGCATTGACAGTCCGTCAAGAGGCCCCCTACGGTTCCCGGCCCATACGGAGTGCACGTATACGCCGCGCAATCCCGCCCCGGCCCCCACGGAGTCCCGCAATGCGTCGCACCGCTTCGCCCCTGTCCCTGACCCTGCTCGGGACCGGCGTGTTCCTGCTGGTCCTCGCGCCGTTGCTCGTCTGGTACGTCCAACCGCGCGCCAAGGTGACGCCCGTCGACGTCGACACCGTCACCGTGTTCACCGGTACGGGAAGCTACTTCGACACCCGCCGGATCGAAACGGTGACCGGCCGCCCGCTGACCATCACGCGCCAGGTCCGCGGCGACGTGGCCGACAGTGTCCGCAGCGGACGGGCGGTCTGGGACGTCTCCACCTCGGTGGACGCCGACCACACCCTGCCCGCCGCGGCCACGCACGACTCGCTCCAGTGGACCCTGGAACGCTGGGTCACCGACCGGCGCACCAACGAACCGGTGCACTGCTGCCAGGAGACACCGACCTTCGACGGCGAGGCCTACCTGAAGTTCCCCTTCGACGTGGAGAAGCGGTCCTACCGCTGGTGGGACGGCACACTCGGCGGCACGGTGACGCTCCGCTTCAACGGGACGAAGAAGATCCAGGGCTATGAGGGCATCCGCTTCACGGGCACGGTGGCACCGGCGAAGACGGGTACCCGGATGGTGCCCGGCCGGCTCGTCGGACAGCCGAACCGGCCGCAGGTGCTCGCCGAGGAGTGGTACTCCAACCACGGCATCGAACTCGTCGTCGACCGGCGGACCGGGCGCATCGTCAACGCGGTGACCGGTCCGCGCAAGGTGTTGCGCGGGCCGGGATCGGCCAAGGACGCCGTGGTGCTGCTGGACAGCCGGCGCATGGAGTTCACCCCGGCCACCCAGCGCGCGCAGGTGGCGCTGGCCTCGGCGGACAGTCGCAGACTGCGGCTGCTGGGGGAAACCGCGCCACTCGGCGCGGCCGTCCTCGGCACCCTGCTGACGGCGGCCGGCACCGTGCTGCTCGCGCGGGGCGGCCGGAGGGGGCGCGCACGGCGCGACCACGGTGCCGCGCCAGCGAAGTGACGGCCCGCCACGCGGAGATCCGGGCCGAATTTGTCACCCGGGTGAGTAGCTGTCCGGGCGGGGTTGCCGAAAACTGACCAGCCCACCGCACCACCGAATCCGCGTCCCCGGACGTTCCACGACCTGCTCCGTCCCCCATCCGGCGCCGGCGACCGCTCTCCGGCCCGGGCCCCGCCATCCGGTCACCGACCCGAACGAGTTGGAGCTCGAATGCCCCAGCACGTACCCCCCACGCCGACCGCACCCTTGTGGGGCGCCCGGTCACCCCAGAACGATCTCCGTCCCCCTCACCGTGTCGTCTTCCTCTCCCGCCGGGATCTCGGCAACCCGGCCGCGGGTGGCTCCGAACTCCTCGTCGACCGGCTCGCCGAGGGCCTGACGGGACTGGGCCACCAGGTGACACTGCTGTGCGGAGGCCCGGCCGCGCACCGCGACTACCAGGTCGTCTCGGCGGGCGGGGACCTCGGCCACTTCCTCCGGGCGCCCGGTGCCCTCACCCGGCAGGTGGGCGACTGCGACCTGCTGGTCGAGGTCTGCAACGGCCTGCCCTACCTGGCCCCGCTGTGGCACCGGGGCCCGACACTGTGCCTGGTCAACCATGTGCACACCGAGTTGTGGGGCATGCGCTATCCACGCCCCGCCGCGGGGATAGGGCGACGGCTGGAGCGCTGGGCACTGTCCGCCGCCCAGCGCGACAACCTCCTGGTCGCCGTCTCGGAGTCGACCGCCTCGGCGCTCGGCGCACTGGGCATCGACCCCGGCAGGATCCGGGTGGTGCACAACGGGGTCGAGGAGCCGGGGCCCAGGACACCGCGCTCGGCGCAACCGCTGTTCCTGGCGGTCGGCCGACTGGTCGAGTACAAGCGCATCGATCTGCTGCTGCGGCTCTGGGAACGTGTGCGACCGGTGACCGGGGGACAACTGGTGATCGTCGGGGACGGCCCCGAGCGCGAGCGGCTGGAAGCCCTCGCCGGTCCCGGTGTCGTCTTCGCCGGCCGGGTGCCGGACGAGGAGAAGCACCGGCTGCTGTGCGCCTCCTGGCTCCTGCTCCACCCTTCCGCCGTCGAGGGGTGGGGTCTGGTCGTCACCGAGGCGGCGACCCGCGGCACACCGTCGATCGGCTTCGACGTACCGGGCCTGCGGGACTCCGTCGATGACGGCGTGACCGGGGAGCTGGTACGCGGCGAGAGCGCCTTCGCGGCGGCCTGGTGCGCGCTGGCACTGGACCACGAGCGGCGGCAAGCCATGGGTGAGGCCGCCGCGGCGCGGGCCGGGCACTACCGGTGGGCCACGACCGTACGGCGCTTCAGGGCCGTCGCCGTGGAGGCGGCCGCACGGCACCGCGCCACCGCGCGCGACGGCACGACCGCCCGCCGGAGCACCCGTGGACGGAACGGCGCCACCGCGCCTGCCGTCAGCGGCCGTGGGGCGGGCCCCGGTGAGGACCCGGTGCTCCTCGGCGCGACCGCCGGCGCCGCAGGCCCGCACGGGACGGGCGTCCACGGCACCGGTGTGCGGGGTGGCGCCCTCGACGACCCGGGCCCGCGCCACGCCGGCCTCGCGGGCCCGGGCGTCCCCGAGGGCGCCGAGCCCGACGCCGGGGAGCCGGCTCCCGCCCCGTACCGGCCCGGCGGGAACCCCGCGCCGGGCGGACTGCCACGGACGGCGGCCCCGGCCGTCCCGCGCCGGGGATGAGCCGGTGAAGGATCCCTCCCTGCGCCGCTCCGTGACCCTCTTCCGCGGCTTCCTGCGCGAACCGTCCGACCCACGGGGCTTCTACGAGCTCCTGGCCCGCGACGCGGCGAACCAGGTGGAGCGGTACATGCCGCTCGCCGGACAGGTGGTCGTCGACGTGGGCGGCGGATGCGGCCACTTCACCGAGGAGTTCCGCCGGCGCGGCGCCCAGGGCTTCCTCTTCGAACCGGACCTGGGCGAGCTCGCGGCGGCACGGCGGCCGACCGAGGGAGCCGTCGTCGCCGACGGGTACCTGCTGCCGCTGGCCGACGGTGCCGCGGACATCTGCTTCTGCTCCAACGTGCTGGAGCACGTGGAGGACCCGCGCACCTTCCTCAGCGAACTGATCCGCGTCACCCGCCCCGGCGGCCTGGTCTACGTGTCCTTCACCAACTGGCTCTCGCCCTGGGGTGGTCACGAGTGGGCGCCCTGGCACTACCTCGGCGCCGAACGGGCCCGCCGCCGCTACGAGCGGCGGGCCGGCCGCCCGGCCAAGCACGTCCTGGGCGAGAACCTCTTCCCCGTCCACGTCGGCCCCACGCTGCGCCAGGTCCGGGCCCGTGACGACGTGACGGTGGTGTCCGCCCGCGCACGCTACTGGCCGTTCCTGCCGGGTCTCGTCACCAGAGTCCCGCTGCTGCGCGAGTTCGCCACCTGGAACCTCCTCCTCATACTCCGGCGGTGCCCATGACCACCACCATCCCGGCGCCTCCCCTCACCCCCGCGCCCGGCGGGCCACCCGCGGAACCGGCCGACGGGCCGAGGTCGCGACGCTGGCTGTGGGGGTTCTGGGCCGCCGTGCTGACGGCCTTCGCGGCGGTGGCACCGGGCCGGACGACGTTCGACACGAAACTGGGCGTCGCCCTCGACCCGCTGCGCTTCCTCGCCGACCTCGGCGAACTGTGGCACAGCCGAGCCGGGTTCGGCGGCATCTTCGACCAGTACGTCGGCTACGCCTTCCCCATGCTGCCGTTCTACGCGCTGGCCGACCTGGCGCGGCTGCCGGTGTGGCTGGCCGAGCGGCTGTGGATGTCGATCATCGTGACGGCCGCCTTCTGGGGCGCGCTGCGGCTCGCCGAGCGGCTGGACATCGGCGGTGCCCGCACCCGGCTGCCCGCCGCCGTGGCCTACGCGCTGTGGCCGGTCTTCACCGTCGTCGTCGGCTCCACGTCCGCCGCCGCGCTGCCGGGCGCCCTGCTGCCCTGGGTGCTCCTTCCCCTCGCCGACCCGCGCACCCCGGCACGGGCCGCGGCCCTGCGCTCCGCGCTGCTCGTCCCGTTCATGGGCGGGGTGAACGCGGCCTCGACGCTCGCCGCCCTGCTGCCCGTCGGCCTGTACCTGCTCAGCCGGCCGGCCGGCCCGCGGCGCCGGTCCCTGCTCGCCTGGTGGATCCCCGGTGTCCTGCTCGCCACCGCCTGGTGGGTCGTCCCGTTGCTCCTGCTGGGCCTGTACGGCGAGAACTTCCTGCCGTACGTGGAACAGTCCGAGACCACGACGGCCACCATGTCCGCCACCGAGCTGCTGCGCGGTGCGGGCAACTGGGTGGCCTACCTCAACTTCGGTGAGGCCTGGCTGCCCGCCGGCTGGACGGTGGCGACCTCCGCCCTGACCGTGCTCGGGTCCGCCTTCGCCGCCGCCCTGGGGCTGGCGGGCCTCGCCCGGCGGGACATCCCGGAGCGGCGCTGGCTGCTGCTCGTGGTGCTGTCGGTGGCCCTGGTGACCCTGGCCGGGTACGGCGGGCCGCTCGGCGGGCCCTTCCACGGCACCGTGCGGGACTGGCTGAACGGCGGGCTCGTACCGTTCCGCAACATCTACAAGTTCCAGCCGGGCCTCGCGCTCGCGCTCGTCCTCGGGCTCGCGCACGCGACCGCGGTCCTCGGGCGTCCACGGGGCGAACGGGCGGCGCGCCGACGGCGCCCGTACGTCCCGCTGATCGCGGCCGCGCTCGTCCTGCCCGGTCTGATCCTGCCGTACGTCAACGGGACGATCCTCCAGCCGGGCGCCTTCCGGAAGCTGCCCACCCACTGGGAGCGCACCGCCGACTGGCTGAGGGAGCACTCACCGACGACCCGCGCCCTCGTCGTCCCCGCGACCGCCCACGGGACCTACACCTGGGGCACCACCATCGACCAGCCCCTCGACGTCCTCGCCCGATCCCCGTGGGCCCAGCGCGACTACGTGCCGTTCGGCACGCCCGGCAACCGGCGGGCACTGGACGCCGTGGAGCAGGCACTGCTGTCCGGCGGTGAGGTACCGGGCCTGAGCGACTACCTGAACCGGGCCGGACTCCACCACGTCGTCGTACGCAACGACCTCGACCCCGACCAGATCGGCTACGTCCCGCCGCAGACCGTGAAACGCACCCTGGAGGCCTCCGGCTACCGCAGGGTCACCGGTTTCGGGCCGGTCCTCACCGGCGGCCGGATCCCGGACGACACCCCCGTGCAGATCGAGGGCCTCTACCCACGCCAGCAAGCCGTGGAGATCTACGAACCGCCCAGGGGGACCGAGCCCCCCGGCCGGGCCGCCCTCAAGCCCGTCGCGGACACGGCCGTCGTCAGCGGCGGTCCCGAGACCCTGCTGCGGCTCTCCGCCGACCCGCTGATGAGGAACCGGCCCGCCGTACTGGCCGGGGACGCCACCCCCGGGCTGGGTACACCGCCCGTGCGGGCCGCCGGAGACGGACTGCGCCGCGCCGACACCCGGTTCGGGCTGGTCAACACCAACACCTCCCACACCTATACGGCGACGGAGCGCAATCCGTCCGGCAGCGTCCAGGACCCGGGCCGCCCGCCCCGCCAGATCCTGCCCACCGACGGCATCCGCCACCAGACGACCGCCGTGCTGCGCGGCGCGGCGTCGGTCACCGCCTCCAGCAGCGGCAACTGGCTGTTCCACCTCCCGCAGCACGACCCGGTGAACGCGTTCGACGGCAACCCCGACACCGCCTGGACCGAGGGCAGCGCCGACTCCCCGGTCGGGCAGTGGCTGCGCGTCGACTTCGAACGCGAGCTGTCCCTGCCCGGTTCCATGACGCTGACGCCACTGCCGCCGGGCGGGCTGCGCGCGGCGGCCACCTCCGTACGCGTCCAGACCGACCGGGGCAGCGAGGTCAGCCCCCTCCGGCCGGACGGCACGCCGCAGACGGTGCGGGTGCCGGCGGGGGAGAGCGGATACCTGAAGATCACCATCGAGGGCGCCCAGCAGGGCCGCCCGGGGCTGATCGGAGCGGGCTTCTCGTCGGTCGGCATCCCCGGCGTGACGGTCACCCGGCTGCTGGCGCTCCCGGAGGACGCCGCGTCCGGGAACAGCGCGCCCGAGGAGGTCTTCTCCCTGCACCGGGGCAGCGACCCGGGCGGCCTGTCGCCGGCGTCCGCCGAGGTGGGGCTGCACCGGCAGTTCCTGACCCGGACCGCCGGCGCGTACCGGCTGCGCGCGACCGCGCTGCCCGTACCGGGCCAGGCGCTGGACGAGCTGCTGTACCGGCTGGCACCCGAGCAGCGCAAGAGGCTCACCGCGACCGCCGACTCGACGGCCAGGCTCGGATCCTCCCTCAGCCCGCGCAACCTCGTCGACGGTGACCTCACCACCGCGTGGATCGCCGGGGAACGTGCCGTGATCCACCTGCGGTGGCCCGAGAAGCGGGCGGTCTCGGAGATCGTGCTCGCCCCCGCCGGAGGTCTGTCCGCCCGCGCCCAGCACGTGGAGATCAGCTCACCGGACGGCGCGGCGACCGCGGCGGTGGACGAGAACGGCCTCGCCCGCTTCGAGCCGATCAGGACGGACCGGCTCGACATCACCGTGTCGCGGACGGCACCGCTCACCGTCCACAACCCGGTCGCCGACGGCCGGCTGCAACTGCCGGTCGGGCTCAGCGAGGTGTACCTGCCGGCCCTCGACGACTACCGCGTGCCGCAACCCGACCCCGGCACGTCGTTCGCACTGCCCTGCGGCCAGGGCCCGGTGCTGTCCATCGACGGCACGCTGCACGCCACGAGCGCGCGCGGCAAGGTGCGCGACCTGACGGAACGCCGTCCGGTCGACGTGCGCCTGTGCGCGGGCGCCGAACGCGGCGGCACCACCCGGCTGGCGGCCGGCACCCACCGGGTGGAGGCGGGGGACACCGGTCCCCTCGCCATCACCGACCTGCTCCTCACCCGGGGCGGCGCGACCGCCCCGGCCACGGCGGCGGACCGCCGGGAGGTGACCGTCCGCGACTGGCCGGGCGACCGGCGCACCGTGGAGGTGGGCACCGGCCCGGCCTCCTACCTCCAGCTGTTCGAGAACCACAACGACGGCTGGCGCGCCACCCTGGACGGGCGCGAGCTGACACCCGTACGGATCGACGGCTGGCAGCAGGGCTTCCTGGTCCCGGAGGGCGACGGCGGGACCGTGCGGCTGGAATTCACCCCGGCACGGTGGTACGTCGCCGGGCTGATCGGCGGCGCGGTGGGCGTCCTGCTCCTGGTGGGCCTGGTACTGGTCCTGGGGCGGGGCCGGCGAGGCGCCGCCGGGCCGGCCGGTGCCCCGGAGCCGGGACCGGTGCTGGGTGTCGTGGCGCTGACGGTGGTGGTGGCGCTGGTCGCCGGGTGGGTGGTGCTGGTCGTACCCGCCCTGGCCGTGGTCGCGCACCTGCGGCGCTCGCTGCTGGTGATCCTGGCGCCGGCCGCGATGGCCGCCGCGGGGCTCGTGGCCGCCTGGGACGCGGGTGCCCTGCCGGCGGCGCGTGAGGGGGCGTTCGGGCCGACGGCCCAGTTCCTCGCCGTGACGGCGCTGGCGGCCGCGGTGGTGACGACGGGTGACGCGTTCCGGCGGCGGGGTGCCGCCCGGGGTGCCCCCGGGGATCCCGCCCTCGCCGGTGGCCACGGTGCGCCAGGCCGGTCACCGGTCCCGCCGGCGGCGCCGGAGCCGTCCCGCGCCGCGCATACGCCTCCCGTACCGTCCGGCCCCGGGGACACCCCCGACGGTCGCGCGCCCGACCGCGGCACCCCGCCACCGGTGCCCGGCACCCCGCCCGGTGCCCGCACCGACCCGCCGCCCCGGCGGCGACCTCCCGCGCCGGGCCCCCGGGACGGGACGGGACCACGAGACGAGGGGAACGGCCGATGACGGCACTGCACCATCCCGCCCGGCGGGGCGGCCGCGAACCGCTCGCCCGGGTGCCCTTCTCCACCGTCGACGAGGTGACCCGGCACTGCCTGACACCCCACGAGCCGGAGACCGTCCACATAGAGGTGCACCTGCCGGGCCGTCCCGACAGCGCACGGCTGAGGGCCGCCTTCACCGAGGCCCTGCGGCGCCACCCGCGCGTCCTCATGCGCGAGGCGCCCGGCCCCTGGTACCGCAGGCGCTACGAGTGGGAGCTCACCAGCGGCCCCGACCCCGGCGCCGAGGTCGTGACCGTACCCGCCACCGGTCCCGGCGCCCTGGACCGGGCACGCCGGCGGGCCCTGAGCGACGCGCCGCCCCTCACCGCGTCCCCGCCGGTACGGCTGGAGGTCATCGACCGCGTCCTGCTGCTCACCATCAACCACACCGCCCTGGACGGCCCCGCCTGCCTCCGCGTCCTGGCGACCGCCGCGGAACTCTACGGCGGCCGGGACAACTCACCCGCGACCCCTCCGGTACGCCCGCCGGCCGGCGCCGCGCCGCGCGGCCTGTTCACGGAGGCCGGCGGCACCGGGTTCGCCCGGGTGGCGAGGGTCGCCCGCGGCACCCCGGGCGCCGGGCGCGCCAACGGCATGCTGGTCGCCGAACTGGACGTGCCCCGGCGGCCCAAGGACGCTCCGTACACCGTCAACGACCAGCTCATGGTGGCCACCGCACGCATGATCGCCCACTGGAACGGTGAGCGCGGCGGCCCACCCCGCCCGCTGCGGATCACGATGCCCGTGGACGACCGAACACGGGGGATGGACATGCCCATCGGCAATGGCACCCGCCTGGTGGAGGTCCCGTTCACACCGGCCGAGCTGAACCGGCCCACCGACGAGCTGCTCCGCCTGACCGCCGCCCGCACCCGCGCCCTCAAGGCGCTGCGCCGCCCGCAACTCGGCCGCGGCGCCGCCCTGCTGACCGCCCCCGCCCTGCCGGTCGCCGTCCGCTCCCTGATGGCGCGCACGGCACGCCGCGCCCTGGCGCCCTGGACGTCCACCACCCTCCTCAGCAACATCGGCCGGGTGCCCTACCCGCTCGACTTCGGCGAAGGGGTGGGCAGGGCGCAAGCCGTCTGGTTCTCCGCCCCGGCGCGCATGCCGCGCGGGCTCACCGTCACCACCGCCAGCACCGGCGGGCGGCTGCACCTGGCGCTGCGCTGGTCGGCCGCACTGCTCGGCCCGGACGACGGCGCCCGGTTGTGTGACCTGTTCGCCCACCACCTCGACGCGACCGGTCCGGCTGGACCGGACCGCGCCCGCTCCACCGGATGAGGGAGCCACCCTTATGACCACTGTGCGGCCCCCGGGCGGTCTGCGTGACTTCTACGAGAACCCGGCCGTCCCCGTCGCCTCCGGCGACGCCCGCAGCCGCCGCCAGGCGGCCATGCTGGCCGACGTCCTGCGCGGCCGGACCGGCGCCACGGTGCTGGACGTCGGCTGCGGCGACGGCACCGCGGCGGCCGTCGCGGCCGGCCTGCTCCCCGGCCACCGGATCGTCGGCGTCGACTGGTCGCAGGACGCGCTGCGCCGGGCCGCGCCCCGCATCGGTACGGTCGTCCGCGGCGAACTGGGCGGCGGCGGACTGCCGTTCGCCGACGGTGCGGCGGACGCGATCCTGTTCAGCGAGGTGGTCGAACACCTCGTCGACCCGGACAGCGCCCTGGACGAACTGCGCCGCGTCCTGGCCCCCGGCGGCCACCTGATGCTCTCCACCCCGAACCTGGCCGCCTGGTACAACCGGGCCCTGCTCCTGGCCGGCGTCCAGCCGGTGTTCTCCGAGGTGAGCCTGCGCGGCGTCCACGGCCGTCCGGGTACCGAGGTGGTGGGCCACCTGCGCCTCTACACCGCCCGGGCCCTGCGGGAGTTCCTCACCGCGTCCGGCTTCCGGGTCGTCCGCGTCGCCGGCGCCCCCTTCCACGGCGTACCGCGCGCCCTGCGCCCACTGGACCGGCTGGCCTGCGCGGTGCCGAGCGCGGCTTCGATCCTGCTGGTGCACGCCCGGCGCGCGAGGTGAGCAGCGCCATGTGGTGGGGTGTGGTGGCCGCCCTGTCCGCGAACGTCCTCTACAGCTCCGGATTCGTGCTGGAGAAGCGCGCCCTGTCCACGATCCCGGCGCTCAGCGTCCGCCGCCCCCTGCGCCTGGTGCGGCTGCTGCTCGGCAGCCCGCTGTGGATCGGCGGCTCGCTGGCGCTGGCGGCCGGGTTCGGCGCACAGCTCGTCGTGTACCGGACCCTGCCGATGGCCGCCGCGCAGGGCCTGTTCGTCTCGGGGCTCGTCCTGCTGCTCCTGCTGTCCTCGCTGGTACTCGGCGAGCGCCTGTCGCCGCGTGAGCGGTACGCGACGGCCGGCATCCTGGCCGCGCTGCTGATGGTGGTCGCGTCACTGGGCCAGGACACGGACGCGGTGGGCGACACGGCGTCCGCCGGGGCCATCCTCCTCCTCGGCTCCGTCTCGCTCGCCGGCGGCTTCTCGCTGTACGTCGCCGCCGAACGCCGCACGGCCCGCCGCCGGCACGCGGCACCCGCCACGGGCATCGCGTACGCGGTCGCCGTCGGCCTGATCTACGGGGTGAGTTCCCTGGCCATCAAGGGTGTCTCGGCGCGGCTCGCCCCCGACGCACCGCTCACCTCGGCGCTCGCGCTGGCGGCGACCCCGTACCCGTACCTGCTGCTGGTCACGGGGGCCGGTGGCCTGGTCCTGTCCCAGACGGCACTGCAACGCTGCCGGGCCTCCCTGGTCGTGCCGGTGTGCACCACGACCTCGTGCCTGTACACCGCGACCCTGGGCACCCTCGCGTTCGGCGAGTCGCTGCCGGAGGACCCGCTGCGCCTGGCCCTGCTGCTCTGCGGGGCGGGCCTGGCGGTGTCCGTACTCCTCGCACTGTCCGTCCAGCCCGCCCAGAGAACGGAGAGGCCGAGCCATGACGCCCGATGACCCGCTGCTGAGGATCCTGGTCTGCCCGCTCGACAAGGGGCCGCTCACCCTGGTGCCCGCCGCCGACGCCCTCTACAACCCGCGCCTGCGCCGCCGTTACCCCGTCGTGGACGGCGTACCGCAACTCCTGCCGTCCTCCGGGGTGCCGGTGTCGGACGACGAACACGAGCGGCTCGTCAGCGGCGCGGAGCCCTCCCCCCGTTCCTGACGTGCGGTCCGCCGGGGAATCCCCGGCTACTCCGTCGGGGCGGCGCCACGATCGCGGGCCGGAGTCGGACGGAGAGGCCGCCCGTGCCGGCCTGCCGTTACGCGTGCCGGGTGGGCACAACGCGAAACGCCCGGCGCGGGGAGACCGGCCGGGGGCTCGCACGGCCGGGCGACCGGGTGGCCCGGGCGACCGGGTGACCGACCCGCCTTCCTCACAGCTTCCCGAGGAGCGGTGCGTATTGGTCGTCGTAGGGGGTGTCCTCGTTCCTCGGCACCAACAACAGCGTCAGTGCGGACCTCTCCCCACGGAAACGCAGATCGACGCTGGTGCCCTTCTCCGGGGACGCGAAGTCCGCCGTGACGGGACGCCGGGCGGCGTCGCCCCAGCGGGCCACCCAGCGCTCCGCGTCCTTCCTCGTCCCACCGTCCTCCCCGGCGAGCTCGGCCAGACCGTCGGCGTCCTGGGCCTTCAGCCGGGCCAGGACGTGCTCGGTCGTGGCGAGACTGCCGGGGGTGGGGTGCCCGGTGACGCTCAGCTCGAGGTGAGCCGTGCCGTCCCGCCACCGGTGCGGCGTCTTGTCCGTGGAGAGGGCGTCGCATCCACTGAGCAGCAGCACGAGGGCTCCGGCCAGACACCGGGGCCCCCGCGCACGCCTCTTGCTGTCAGGCCGGCTGACGGTGATGGTGTCTCCCTCCGCAGCGGTGGCGATGTCGGTGTGGTCCCACCTCCTGGGGGAGGCGTGGCGGGCGAAGACGAGGCCCCCCGGCCGGGCATCGTAGCGCGAGGCCTCATGGCCACCCCCAGGTGGATCCGGCGCGCCGAACTCCGCCGGCCCGCGCGGTTCCCGGTGCTCTCGGGCCGCCGGCGTGTGACGCACGCCATGTGAAGAAGGGCTGAGGCCCGTACAACCGAACCCGCAACCGGAGGGTCATGCATGCGGAACCAATGGCCTCACCCGTGACACCCCCACCTCGGGAGGCCCCCACGCCCGTACCGCCGACGCGGTACCCCGGACCATGAGGTCTCAGATGAAGCTCCGCCGCGCGATGGCGCTCGCCGCCGCGACCGCCGTCATGTCCCCCGCCGCTCTCCTGGCGGCTCCGGCCGCGTACGCGGCGGACGGTACGACCACCACCACCGGCACGACCGGCGGAACGGACACCACCACGGACCCGGCCGGGAAGCCGGCGGACGGCACCCGGCCCGCCGAGGACTCGGAGCCGGCCGAGGACGTGAAGCCCGCGGAGGGCACCGGGCCCGCCGAGGGCGGCACGCCGTCCGGGGAGGGCGAGCCGGCCGCGGAGCCGGCCGAGGACACCAAGCCGGCCGAGCCCACCGAGCCGGGAGCCGGGGGCACGTCCACCAAGCCGGCAGCGAAGCCGGGCACGGACCCCGAGCCCGCCGGGGACGCCGGGCCGGCCGACCCCGAGGACGACGGCGCCGATGGTGTCCTGGCGTGTGAAGAGGCCTCCATCAAGGTCTCGCTCGGCGGCTTCCCGAACAAGATCGTCGCCGGTAGCGGCTGGAAGACCTTCACGTTCGACGTGGAGAACACCGGCAAGGGGAACATCGAGAGCCTCGACGTCTACACCGTCGCCGGCTACAAGGACAACGTGGTGAACGACAAGGAGGGGGACCTCCTCCTCGGCAGGTACGCGCACTTCGAGTACAAGGACCCCGAGTCCGGGGAGTGGGTCGACGACCTCGCCGGCTCCGGCATGAACAACGGTGTCTTCTTCGCCAGCATCTCGCTGGACGCGGGCGAGACGGCCACCATCGAGCTGCGTCTGAGGATCGACAAGGCCGCTCCCGCGGGTGACGGCCTGGCCATCGCCGCCGGTGGCTACATGAAGGGCGAGGAGTGCTTCGAGAACGGCGACATGTACCCGTTCGCCGTGGTCAAGGCCGGTGCCGCCGGCAGCGGTGACGTCGAGGACTCCAAGCCGACCGGCCAGAAGCCCCGGCCGGACGTGAAGCCGCAGGGCGAGGCCAGGCCGATCCCGGTGGAGGGCAACCTGGCCGAGACGGGCTCCTCCTCCATGCTGCCGACCATCGGGATCACCGGCGGCATCGCCGTCGTCGCCGGTGCCGGCGTCGTGTTCGCGCTGAAGCGCCGTCGTGGTGGCGTGACCGCCTGACCCGTACGGGCATCACCCGGGCCCCGGCGGCCGACCGCGCCGACGCCGCGACCGAGGTGAAGCCCGGCCGCCCGGCGAACGGAACCACCCCGTAGCCCGCCGGCCGCGCATCGCACCCATGGTCCTCGCCTCTTCGGCGGAAGAGGCGAGGGCCCCGCGGGCCGGCCGGTCCCGCGTGCTGCGGGGCCGGCCCTGCGGGCCCTGAGGGCTCGGGCGGCTTGCGAAACATCGACGGCCCGCCGACGGGAGTGGGCCGGACGGTCCGGCGGACGGTGAGGCCCTTGGCGGGCGACCCGGAAGCCACGCTCGCGGCACTCACGCTCCGGCCCGGCGCCGCACGGCGCTGCGCGCGTACAGCAGGTGTGCCACCACCTCCGCCGCCAGGATCAGCACGACCTGCCAGGGCGCGAGGTGCCCCGACACCGCGACGACCACGAGCGGAACGCCGATACCGGGCACAGCCCACACCGCCACCTTCAGCGGGCCGCGGCCGAAGCGCAGCGCGATGCACGCGTGTGCCGCGTGGTAGAGGGCCAGCCCGCCGGCCAGGGCGATCACCGCCCCATGGGCGAGGTGCCGGTGCCCCTGCCCCGCCTCCTCCACCGCGGTGGCGAGCCCGCCGGCCACGGAGATGACCGCGGCCGTCACGAAGAAGTGCAGGAACCCCGTCACGTCCCGGGCCAGGGAGAACGCCTGGGGACCGGAAGCCGCGCCCAGCACCATCTCGGCCGACACCGCCCCGAAGTCGAAGTACGACCACCACAGCGCGGCGAGCATCACGAAGCCGATGAGCCCGACCCATCCCGCCGGGCCCGTCCACGCCGCGTCCAGCGACGTGAGCAGCGCGACGATGGACTCGCCGAACACGATGATGACGAACAGGCCCACGCGCTCGACCAGGTGGCCCACGTGCAGCCTCCGGGGCAGCCCGCCGCCCCGTGCCGTGAGCAGCACGCCCAGCTCGGCGGCGAGCAGCACGGCCCACGCGGCGAACCGCCACGGCACGGGTACGAGGACGGATCCGGTCCAGCCCAGAGCGGATACCAGGCAGTAGCCCAACGGTCGCCACCGCGGCACGAGGGGACCTCCGGGCTCGGTCGCCCGGCGCGTGGAGGGCCACCACAGACCGAGCAGGACGACGCGGGTCCCGGCGTATCCGAGGGCGTACGCCACGGACCTGTCCCCCGTGGCCTCCGTCACCGCCACCGTCATGACGGCGAGGCACAGCATGGCGCTCAGCATCAGCAACCGCCGGCGGACGGTGTCCTCGTGGAAGACGTTGGCCGCCACGGTGAGGTTGATCCACGCCCACCAGGGCGGGAAGTAGAGCGCCAGGAAGATGCCGAAGTCGGTGGGTCCGGGATCGCCGTGCAAGGAGTGCGAGAGCTGGGCGGCCAGCGCCACGAAGACCAGGTCGAAGAACAGCTCGAGCCACCCCGCGTGCCGACTGCCCTCCGGTTCCGGTACGGCTGAGGCGCTGTCAGGCATCTTCTGTCGCGTCATGACCCGATATGTCACCACACCCGGATCGCCGCAGTGCCGTACCGCGCCCAACGGGCCGCCCGGCCCGCCGAACACCTGACGCGGCCCTCACGCCGACGGGCGGTCCCGGTCTTCGCGCCCCGGGCCGCGGGAGCCGTGCTCGTCGCCACGCTGATGGCCGCGCCGGGCGTCGCGGTCGAAGATGCCCATGATCTCGCACGGGCCGCCGGCGGTGCCGATGGCGTGCGGAAGCATGGTGGGGAACTCCGCCGCCTGGTCGGCCACGACCCGCAGGCGCCGGTTGCCCAGCAGCAGGATCGCCGTGCCGGACAGGACGACGAGCCATTCGCGACCGGGATGGGCGCGCAGCCGTGCGGGGCTGTCCGGGGGCGGTTCGGTCAGGCGCTGGCGTACCACGGTCATGCCGGGGTCGGCCTTGACGGGCCAGCGCATCAGCCCGTGCGCACTGTCGATCTGCGGGCTCGAGATCACGTCGTCCGTGGTGTTCTCCACCAGCTGGTCCAGGGTGGTCCCCAGGGCGCGGGCGAGGGTGACCAGTTGGTCGAGGGCCAGGCGTCGCTGCCCGTTCTCGATGCGGCTCAGCGTCGACTGGCTGACGTGGGCGCGGGTCGCGAGTTCCTCCAGCGACCAGCCCTGTGCCACGCGCAGAGCGCGGATGCGTTTGCGGACCAGGCTGTCCAGCCCGTCATTGTCTTGCGTCATGGGCAAGACTGTATGACCGTCCCGCAAGGCTCGCTTAGCGTCACTCGGGAAAGGGCGCGGAGAACGCCCGGAGAGAGCAATGAGAGGGGACGACGTCATGTCTGCGACCACCGCACAGGTGACCGACCAGCTGCCGGACAGCACCGTGGACGCCGTGGTGATCGGGGGTGGCGCCGCCGGTTTGAGCGGTGCCCTGATGCTGGCCCGCTCCCGCCGTTCGGTCGTCGTCATCGACAGCGGCACACCGCGCAACGCGCCCGCCGCGGGGGTGCACGGCCTGCTCGGCCTGGACGGTACGCCGCCGGCGGAGCTCCTGCACAAGGGCACCGAGGAGGTCCGTCGCTACGGCGGCCTGGTCGTGGCCGGGCAGGTGGTCTCCGCCGCCCCGGCCACCGCCTCTGCCGAAGGTGACCCGCGCTTCACCGTCACGTTGGCCGACGGACGCACCCTGCGGGCCCGGCGTCTGCTGGTGGCCACCGGACTGCGCGACGAGCTGCCCGACATCCCGGGACTCGCCGAGCACTGGGGACACGGTGTGGTGCACTGCCCGTACTGCCATGGCTGGGAGGTGCGCGACGAACCCATCGGAGTCCTGGCGGCGGGGCCGGCCTCGGTCCATCACGCGCTGCTGTTCCGCCAGCTGACCGACGACCTGGTCTACTTCACCCGTGGTACCGGCCTCGACCGGGACACCCGCGCCCGCTTCGCCGCACGCGACATCCGCGTCGTCGACACGCCCGTGACCGCGATCGACGCCGCCGAGGACGGCACCATCGCCGGCGTGCGCCTGGCCGACACACAGGTCGTGGCCCGTCGCGTCCTCGCGGTGGCGACCCGCATGCAGGCCCGCACCGACGGCCTGGACGAGCTGAAGCTGCCGGTGCGGGAACTGCCCGGAGGCATGGGCCGCCACTTCGCCACCGGTACGGCCGGCACGACCGAGGTCCCCGGCGTGTGGGTGGCCGGGAACGCCACCGACCTGACCGCTCAGGTGGGCGCCTCCGCGGCGGCCGGAGCGCTGGCCGGCGCCCACATCAACGCCGACCTCGCCACCGCCGACACCCACGCGGCTCTGAACGGGACACTCCTCGGCGCCTGACGATCCACGAGCCCCGCGGACCCACCCGACGTTCCGCGAGGAGTCTCTCCTGCCAGTGCCTTCGGCCGGCGCCGCCGGCCCCGTCCGCTGTCGTCAGGTGCAGCACCGACAGGTGACCCCCCGGGTCCGGCGATCCGGGTGCCGCCCGGCGTCATCGGTGACCGGTTCGGCCGGTGCCGTCGCTCCGCCCAGTCAGGTCGCGCGGCGGGGGAGGCCGATGGAACGGTTCTCCTCCACCACTCGGTAACCGGCGCTCGTGTACAGGTTCATCGCCACCTCGTTGGCACCCCACACGGTGAACATCAGCGCCGAGTCGCCGGCTGCGAGCACCGCCTGCTCACCGGCCGCCATCGCGGCCCGCCCGTACCCCTTTCCGCGATGCCGCCCCTGGACGTACAGCGAGTAGCCGTAGGTGACCCCCGGGAGGTACCCGTGCTTCAACCAGCCGGTGCCGATCTGCTCACCCGCCGCCTCGAACACCAGGAACGTGTTGTCGGGCGTCGCCAGACCCTTGGGTATCAACTCGGCGAAGTCGCGGTCGGACTTGCGTACGGCCTCCTCGGGGCTGAGGGCACCCGCCCGGACGATGCCGCTGACGTAGGAGGCCTTCTCGGTGGTGAGCCACTCGGGATACTCGGCCTGCGTCATCGGCCGTGCGGTGACGCCGCCGATGGGTTCCGGCACGGAGCTGACGCGCCGCGTCCGGAGCTGGCCGCGTACGCCGTAGTCGTCGAACAAATCGCCGGCGGGCTCGGTGAGCCGTATCTCCAGCCGGCGTGCGCCGCGCTCCGCGCACCAGTCCTCGGCCCAGTCCCGGGCGGCCCGCTCGTGTCCCCGACCGGCGTGGGGCGCTTCGACACGGAGGTCACCGATGCGGCCCGCGCACGTGTTGTTCCCGCCGGTCACGACCACGGCGACGTGTCCCACGCGGGTGCCGGCGTCCATGATCTCGGCGACGGTCCAGTCACCGATGCCGGCACGCACCTTCTCGAGCATGCGCTCCGCCGGGGCGGCGGCGAGCCCGGCCGCGGTGTACGAGGCGCGTAGCCGCCGTTCGAAGTCCCGCTGCCATTCCGTGCTGTCACCCAGGATCTTGAATTCTGTCATCCGGGCACACTAGTCACGTGGTCGTGGATCTGCGCCGGTGATTCCGCTGCCGGTGCGCTTCCACGCCCGGGTACTCCCGGGTGGGCGAGGGTTCGGCAACTGGCCGTTGGCGCGACCCGGTTGCCGTGCCATGCGGCACGCGGTGAACCGGCCGCCCCGGAGGGCGGGACCGGACGCACCGGGCCGGGGCCGGGGGCTGCTTTTCGATACCCGGGCGCCGACGCGATGACGGCGCGGGATCCTTGCCGCCCCGTCCGGCCCGTCCTGGGCTCAGGTGCGCGAGACGTTCAGTTCGGGCGGACGCGGGTCATGGTCGATGTGTAGCCGCCGCCGCCCGGGTAGACCCACTCGCTGTCCATGGTGTCGCCGCCGGCGTCGAAGGTGCCGCGCATGCGGGCCGGTGATCCCTTCTCACCGCCCCAGATGGTCAGGGTGTCGCCGTCGATCTCGTAGACGTAGTCGAGGGTGTTGCCGTGGTTGTCGTAGAACCGGGACCACACGTCCGCACTGGGCTTGTCGTGCCCGGCGAACGGGTTGAAGAGGTGACCGATGACTTCCAGGCCGCGGATGTCCCTGTCGTCCTGGTGGAGGTCGACGTGCTGGAGGAGGAAGTGTTCCCCGGGCGCCCACTCGTAGGTGACCGTGCCTTCGACGCCGCCGCTGACCCGCCAGGTGCCGACCAGGCGGTCCAGCGCCCGCACCCGCGCGCTCGGCTCCGGGCGCGCGGGCGGTGTTCGGTTCTCGCTCATCGTGGGTCTCCTCGGGCGTTGTCGGGGTGCTGTCCATGGGTGGACCGGCTGGAGAGCTGGAACTCATCGCTGTCCGTGGCCCCTGCTCGGTGATGGGCGCCGGCTGCCCGGTCCGTCCCGTTGTTGTCACCCTGGGGCCCACCGTTCACGGGCCTGAGACGGCGGACGCCCAGGAGCCGGGGCACATGCCGGCCGGACTCCCGCAGTACGGCGCCCCGGCCGCGCCGGGGAGCCGCGGGGAGGCGTCCCGCGGGGCCCGTCAGCCGCACTGCCAGGTGAACATCGCCCGGTCGAAGCGGCGTTCGGCCAGGTCTTCGGGGCGTATGAGCCAGTACAGGGCACCGCAGTCACCCCACATCATGTCGGCGTCGTCGTCCGTGTCGAACTGGGCGAGCAGCACCCAGCGGAGGGCCTCCTCACCGATGCGGGGGTCGTCCCACGGCGGGCTGCCCAGGGCGCCGCGGGCCACCTCGTGCTCCACCGCGTCCTGCACCGGGTTCGCGTGACCGCCGACGCGGTGCTCCGTGCCTTCGACGTGGTCCCACAGAGCGTGCTCGAAGTTCTCGCCGTACACCGGGTGGTCGTCCCGCGCCGATCCGAACTCCCGGTGCACCAGCGGATGGTGGAGGTACGGGGCCGTCGCCTCCACCCGGGCCGTCAGCGGCACCTCCGCGTACGGTTCGATGTCCTCGGGCGCGGCTCGCCTGGCGACGGGAGTGCCCGCCGGTACGTACAGGACGCGCGCGCCCGCCCAGGTGTCGGGTTCATCAGGGGCCACCACCGCGCTTCCGCCGTCCAGTTGCCCGTCGAAGTAGAAGAAGGCCAGCGTGCCTTCCGCCGGCAGCGGGATGTCGAGGTCGGCGGACGGGAGCGAGGCGCAGTCGAGCGCTGCGACGAAGGCGAGCGGGCCGTGCCCCTCCCACACGGGCCACTCCTCGGTCTCCGGCAACTCCGGCAGCCCACCGAGCCGGCCGACGGCCGTGCCCGTGCCCGTGGCCTTCTCCAGGCGCACGCTCGGCCGCAGCAGACTGATCCACCGCTCGGCGATCTCCTGGGGCAGGTGCTCGCGTGCGAGCGTGTGCAGGGTGTCCGTGGTGCTCTGTGTCATGGCGTCGATGATGCACGCACCCACTGACAGTCGGACCACCGCACGGCCCGGTTCCGTCCCGCACCGGGGGCGTGCCGCCTCCACCCGCACGGCGCGGGGTCACGCCGGCCGGCGAACAGTCACCGGTCTCGCGTTGGACGAGCAGCCGTACAGGCCACTTGTTCCCTCTGGCCGGGCCTCGTGACGGTGCGCTGCGGGGGGACGGCCGAGGCGTTGGGGCCGACCTGGGCCACTGCCGACGGGCTGAACACTTCCGCGGTCAGCCAGCCGGTGGCGCGGGCGACGGGGTGCCTCAGGGAGCCCTCACGGGCGGGTGTCACTGCCGGGACCGTCCGCCGCGCCGGAGGAGGGGTCCTTCGCCGTGCGCGGCGACGCTCCCTGGAGGCGGTCGATCATCTTCGACGCCTCCGCCTTGGTCAGCTCAGGCGGTACTTCCTCGCCCGCCTCACGGGCCAGCGTCTGCAGGTAGCTCAGCTGCGGACCGGTGGCCGGTTCGTCGCCCGTCACCCAGTCCTCGACATCCTTGTTCGGGTCCTGCGCATCGCTCATGCTGTACCGCTACCCGATCTCTCCGCGGAAATCACAGCCCCGGCCCGCCCGTCCTGTGGGCGGCGGGCCGGGGCACCAGCGCGTCCGGCGCTGTCACCGGGCCCGTACGCCGCCGCTGCCCGGGTGCGGCGATCCCGCCCGCGCGTCACCGGTTCGGCGTGTCCGGGGCGGCGGCCTCCAGCTCGCTGATGCTGCCCGACATGATCGTCCGGACGTGCTCGGTGATGTGCTCGGCGGGCCAGTCCCACCAGGCCACCGCCAGCAGCCGGGCGATGTCGTGGTCGTGGTGGCGGGTGCGGATCAGACGGGCCGGGTTGCCGCCGACGACGCCGTAGTCGGGCACGTCCGTGGTGACCACGGCGCCGGTGGCGATGATCGCGCCGTGACCGATGCGGACGCCGGGCATGACCGTCGTGCCGTGGCCGAACCAGACGTCGTTGCCGACGACGGTGTCACCCCGGTCGGGCAGGCCGGTCAGCAGGTCGAAGTGCTCGGCCCAGGAGCCGCCCATGGTGGGGAAGGGGAAGGTCGAGGGTCCGTCCATACGGTGGTTGGCGCCGTTCATGATGAACCGCACGCCCGTGCCCAGCGCGCAGAACTTGCCGATGATCAGCTTCTCCGGGCCGTAGTGATAGAGCACGTTGCGCGTCTCGAACGCGGTCGCGTCGTCCGGGTCGTCGTAATAGGAGTACTCCCCGACCTCGATCAGCGGGGACCTCACCAGCGGCTTGAGCAGGACCACTCTGGGCTGCTCGGGCATCGGATGGAGAACGGTCGGGTCGGCGGGCACAGGCATGGCGAGGCCTCCTCATCGGTCGATGTCCGTGACTGTCCATGATCGCGATGAGGAGCCGTGCCGGGCCACCGGTTTACCCCCTGCGCGGAACCGACACACCTCTGCGCGGACGCGTCCACGAACCGCCGGCGTTGCCCGCCTTCGGCGTGGCCCGACCGGGCCGGTGCACAGCGGCGCGGCCGGGGGACCGGTTGTCGTTCCAGAGCCGCAGCGCCTCGCCACCTCTGGCGGGCAGGGGCTACACCAGCGAGTATCGCCGGCGGCCGTCGCTGACCCGGTGCTGATGGACGCGCAGTTCCACCAGGCCCACCTGGGGAGGGATCACGACCGGACACGGCTTCGTGTCCCATCGCAGCCAGACCGCGCACCCCCCGGTGTCGGCCTGGTGGATGAGCTTCTCCAGCGACCACCGCTTGTTGCCCCGGTCGATCTCGACGGCCAGTCGGGACCCGCCGGGCCGGTGGAACAACAGGTCCAGCATGCCCGTGCGTGTCCGTCCGCTCCTGGCGGTGGCCGTGATACCCGCCGCGGCCTCACGCCGCGCCGCCCACCCGTGGCTCGCCCCCCACGCCGTCACGACAGAGGTCAAGTGGCCGGTGACCTCCACCGAGGTCAACCGCTGGAACGCTCCGTGCCGGCGGAGCCACTGCGCCAACTCCGCTGCCAGCACGCGACTTTCACTCATGCTCATGCCGGAACCCTAAGGCTTGCCCGCACCCATGGCCGCTGCCGAAGGGGCTGAGGCTCGTTCCTGACCGTGCCGGTACGGAGTGGCGGGGGCGCGGACCGCGGTCGGGTGTGCCGGGAGGCGGCGGGTGACGGGTGCGCCGTGGCCCGGGCGGTGGCCGGCGGCGTGGCGGTGCGACGGGGGCCGGACGGCCCGGCCCGTCCGGAGCGCGGGCGCGGTGCCCTTTCCGTCCGTGCGGGGTCAGGTGGTGGAAGTGGGTCCCGGCGGGATGTGGACGGTCATGATCAGGTGGCAGGTTCCGGTGCCGGCGCCCCGGTAGGTGTGGGCGGCGTCGCCGTCGAAGGCGGCGGTCTGTCCCGCTTCGACCAGGTGCTCGGCGCCGTCGACCACGAGCGTCATCCGTCCGGCGGTGACACTGACGGTTTCGACGACGCCCGGCTGGTGGGGATGGCTGCGGTATTCCTCCCCCGGTTGGAGCCGCCAGCGCCAGACCTCGGTCGGGGCGGGGCCCGATGTCGTCAGCATGAGCCGGGCCTCGCCGCCCCGCTCGCCGGTCCACAGCGGCATCACGGTGTCGGCGGACACCACACGGACGCGACCCTCGACCCGTCCCTCCATGAGCGCGGACACGGAGACGCCCAGGGTGTCGGCCAGCCGGACCAGGGTCGCGAAGTTCGGGTTCCCCTGTGCCTTCTCCAGGGCGACCAGGGCGCCCTTGCTGACCTTGGCGCGTCGGCCGAGTTCGTCCAGGGACAGCCCGGCACGCGTGCGGGCCGCCCTGACGTTGTGCGCGAGCGTCCGCAGGGCCGCTTCGGTCTCGCCCATCCGGTCCCCCTCCTCATCAGTGGGTCACTTCACTGCACCGTGTGGTCGTTCGGTTGACGAACCCCGGTCGGTTGGATGTACGGTTTGGTCGTTCCACTGAATAGTAAGGGATGAACTGTGATCGCTCTGCTGCTGGCCCTGGGCAGCTCCCTGGCCTACGGATGCGCCGACTTCCTCGGCGGCCTCGGCGCCCGCAAGGCGCACGTGCTGCGCACCGTGCTGATCGCGGCCCCGGCCTCGCTCGCGGTCGAGGTCCTGCTGTGGCCGTTCCTCGGCGCCTCGTTCAGCACCGGCGCCCTCGGCTGGGGTGCCGCGTCCGGCGTCGCCTCGGCCGCCGCGTTCGCCTTGCTCTACCGGACCCTGGCGATCGGCCCGATGAACGTGCTGTCGCCCGTGACCGCGCTGATCTCCGCCGTGCTGCCCGTGGGCGTGGGGCTGACCCAGGGCGAGCACCTGGGCGTGGCCGGGCTGATCGGTCTGCCGCTCGCACTGTCCGCGGTGGTGCTGGTCAGCGCCGGACACGGCGCCGACACGGCGCGCCCCTCCCGTACCGCGCTCCTGCTGGCCTGCGGCGCGGGCGCCGCGATCGCCCTCCAGCTGATCTTCCTGCACCAGGCGCCGTCGGACAGCGGCGTGGCCCCCCTGATCATCGGCCGGGCCGTCGCCTCCGTCGTGACCCTCACCGCCGCCGGGCTCATGTTCCGCGAGCTGGGCCCCGAGAAGCCCGCGTACGCGATGTCGGCCGCCGCCGGCGTGCTGGACTCGGTCGCGAACCTGCTGTTCCTGCTCGCCGCCCGCAGCGGCGACCTCGCCGTCGTCGCGGTGATCACCGCCCTGTACCCGGCCGGCACCGTCCTGCTCGCCCGGAGCGTGCTCGCCGAGCGCATCCACCGGGGACAACTCGTCGGCCTGGGCACCGCAGCCGTCGCCGTCAGCCTCCTCGCCCTCACCTGACCCACCCTCCACCCCGCAAGGAGCCCAGCATGTTCATCCAGCCCTGGGACGCCGGTCTGGACGAAGCCGAATGGCAGACCTGGATCGCCGAAGGCCATGACTTCGGTCTGCTGAGCGTCAACGGCCCTCCCGGCCGGCCACCCGTCACCGTTCCCACCCACTTCACCGGCGACCCCGGTCACCTGCTGATCCACCTCGCCCGCCCCAACCCCGTCTGGAAGGTGATCGAGCGGGACCCGAACGTCACCTTCACCGTCTTCGGCGACTACGCCTTCATCCCCGGCCCCTGGCGGGCCCAGCCCGGAAGCCCGCCCACCGACGGCGTCCCCACCAGCTACTACACGGTGGTCCAGTTCACCGGCCGCGCCCACGTCATCGACGACGCCGAGGCCAAGGCCGACCTGCTGCGCCGCCAGCTCGCCCACTTCCAGCCCGACGGTGACCACGCCTCCGTCGCCGTCGACCAGCCCCCGTACGGGCGGATGCTGCCCGGCATCCGGGGCCTGCGCCTGGAGGTCACCGACGTCCGGGCCAAGTTCAAGTACGACGACCACAAACCCGTGGAGCACCGCACCGCCGTCGCCGACCACCTCATGGAACGTGGCCGGGACCTCGACGTTCCGGCCGCCCGCCAGCAGCTCCGCCGCCTGGGCCGCGTCGGCCCCTGGAAGCCCTGACCGCCACCCCGCCCCGACACCCCGAACGGAACACCGCCGATGACCGCCTTCCGCCTCGCTCCCGCCGTCGTGGACGCCTTCCCCGACACCCTCATCGCCGTGGTCACCGCCACCGGCCTGCGCGGCCACGAACCCTGGCCCGACACGACGGCCGCCCTGGCGGAACTGGAGCGGCAGCTGGCCGACGGCACCTGGCAGCCCGCCGATGAGCACGACCCGCGCATCGAGGCGTGGCACACCGCCTACCGCTCCTTCGGCACCAACCCCCGCCGCGTCCGTCCCAGTGTCGACGCGCTCGGCCGCCGCCTGGCGAAGAAGGGCTCCCTGCCGCGTGTCAACCCGGCCGTCGACTCCTACAATGCCGTCTCCGTCCGTCACGGCCTGCCCGCCGGCGCCTTCGACCTGGACCACGTCACCGGCGATGTCGAGATCCGCCACGCGGACGGCACCGAGGAGTTCACCCCGCTGGGCGAACCCGGCACCATCGAGCGTCCCAGGCCGGGGGAGATCGTCTACGCGGACACCACCAGCGTCCTGACCCGTCACTGGAACCACCGCGACGCCCACCGCACCCGCGTCACCGAGGACTCCACCCGCGTCGCCTTCGTACTCGAAACCCTGCGCGCCACCCGCGACGGCCACCTCCTCAGGACCGCCGCGCACGCATTGCGGGACCTGCTCGCCCAGCATGCCGAGCAGACCGCCGTGCGCTACCTCGACCCCGCACGACCCGGGGTCGCCGCCTGACGACGGGCCCATCGACGGGGTGCCCGGTGTGCCGCGCGCGTGCGGCGCGCCGGCCGCGGCCCCGGCGGACCGGGGCGAGGTGCCGGGTGCAGGGAGGCGGGCGCGGTGCGCGTCCAGCCGGCGATGCCGGCGGCGCCGGCCCGGCGGGCGGCGCCGGCGTACGCGCGACGGGGGCGGCGTACGCCGGCACGGTGCCGGAGTGCGCCGCCCTCGGGCGGGACGAGCCGCGGGAGGCGGCCCGGCGGTGGTCCCGGCTACTTCGGATCGCGGTTGAAGACGGCC
Source organism: Streptomyces sp. NPDC050856 (assembly GCF_040653855.1). NCBI lineage: Bacteria > Bacillati > Actinomycetota > Actinomycetes > Kitasatosporales > Streptomycetaceae > Streptomyces > Streptomyces sp. NPDC050856. Next base: position 72,449 of record NZ_JBFAGV010000016.1, read on the forward strand.
TTCGACCAGACATAACCGAGCACGGTGAGGGCCACGCACCAGGCGACCGCGAGCCACCCGTTGTGGCCGATCCCGCTGCCGAGCAGCAGACCGCGCAAGGTCTCGATGGCCGGCGTGAACGGCTGGTACTCGGCGATCGGCTGGAACCAGCCCGGCATCGCCTCGACCGGCACGAAGGCGCTGGAGATGAGCGGGAGGACGATCAGCGGCAGCGCGTTGTTGCTGGCGGCCTCGGCGTTCGGGCTGACCATGCCCATGCCGACGGCGATCCAGGTGAGCGCCAGCGCGACCAGCGCGAGCAGTCCCAGCGCCGCCAGCCATTCCAGGGCCGTGGCGTCCGTGGACCGGAAGCCGATGGCCACGGCGACGGCACCGACCAGGACCACGCTCATGACGGACTGCAGCACACTGCCGACGACGTGCCCGATCAGCACGGATCCACGGTGGACGGCCATCGTGCGGAAGCGCGCGACGATGCCCTCGGTCATGTCGTTGGACACGGACACCGCGGTCCCGACCACGGTGCCGCCGATGGTCATCATGATGATGCCCGGCACGAGGTAGGCGATGTACTCGGAGCGGTCGGCACCGCCGCCACCGATGCCGGCGCTCATCACGTCGCCGAAGACGTAGACGAAGAGCAGCAGCAGGATGACCGGCGTGAGCAGCAGGTTGAGGGTGAGGGACGGATAGCGTCGCGCGTGCAGCAGGTTGCGGCGCAGCATGGTGGACGAATCGCGCAGGGCGAGGGAGAGGGAGCTCATCGGACAGCCTCCTGGAGGGACTGGTCGGTGCCGCTGGTCAGGGCGAGGAAGACGTCGTCGAGGTCGGGGGTGTGCACGGTCAGCTCGTCCGCCTCGACGCCGGCCGAGTCCAGCCGGTCGAGGAGGGAGCGCAACGCACGCTGGCTGCCGTCGCTGGGAATCCGCAGCGCGAGCGCCTGGTCGTCCCGGGTGACGTCGCGCAGCGCGTGGGCGGCACTCCGGTACGCGGCCGGGGCGGAGAAGCGGAGCCGTACGTGCCCGCCGGGAATCAGCCGTTTCAGCTCTTCCGGGGTGCCCTGGGCGGCGATCCGGCCGGCGTTGAGCACGGCGATGCGGTCGGCGAGCTGGTCGGCCTCCTCCAGGTACTGGGTGGTGAGGAAGACGGTGACGCCGTCCGAGACCAGTTCGCGGATGATCTGCCACATGTTGTGACGGCTGCGCGGGTCGAGGCCGGTGGTCGGCTCGTCGAGGAAGATGATCCGCGGGTCGCCGACGAGGGTCATGGCGATGTCGAGGCGCCGCTTCATGCCGCCGGAGTAGCTCTGAGCGGGCTTCTTGGCCGCGTCGACGAGGTCGAAGCGCTCCAGCAGCTCGGCGGTGACCCGCCGCCCCTCGCGCTTGGACAGGTGGTGCAGGTCCGCCATCAGCAGCATGTTCTCCTCACCCGTGATCAGGCCGTCGACGGCGGAGAACTGACCGGTGACGCCGATCGCGGCGCGCACCCCGTCCGGTGACGTGGCGACGTCGTGGCCCGCGACCTGGGCCTGCCCGCCGTCCGCGGTGATGAGCGTGGACAGGATCTTCACGACGGTGGTCTTACCGGCGCCGTTCGGCCCGAGCAGCGCGAACACGGATCCGGCCGGGATGCGCAGGTCGATGCCGTCGAGGACGGTCTTGTCGCCGTACGACTTGCGCAGAGCGACGGTGGAGACGGCGGCCGGCCGGCGACCGCCCGGCAGACTAGAAGTGGGCATGACAAAAGAGGGCATGGGTCCTCCCGTTGAAGGCTGGAGTGGTGAGGAAACGAGTGGGGGAGGCCGGTTCCTCCGGGGTCAGAGCTTGGCGCGGCGGACGTCGATGTTGCCGTACCGGGTCCGGGCGCGGACCTCGACGGTGTCCTCGGTCTTCTCCGGGGTCTCGGACACGGTGAGCGTGTTGCGCACCTGGCCGGAGCTCGAACTGACGTCGAGCCAGGCGGCCGTCCCCTCGCGCACGCCGACCTCGATCGCTCCGTAGGAGGTCTCCAACTGGACGTGGCCCCGGGCCACTTCCCCCACCCGCAGGGTGCCGTGGGCGGTGGTGGCGGTGACCGAGTCCTCGGCGCGCCGGATCTCGATGTCGCCGTTGGCGCCGCTCACCCGCAGCTCGCCGGTCGCGGCGCCGACGGTCGTGGTGCCGTGCGAGTTCTTCAGCACGGCCGGACCGTCCACGAGGCCGACACGCAGGCTGCCTGAGCTGGTGGTGATCTCGGCCCCGCCCTCGACCCGGTCCACGGTGATCGAGCCGTGCGACGCGGTCAGCTTCAGCGGGCCGGTCGTGTCGAGGCGGACGTCGCCGGACGAGGTCTTCACTCGGACCTCCCCGAGCAGGCCCTCGCCGAGCACCTGGGCCCAGGCGCCGGTCATGTCGACGCTCGAGCCCGTGGGCAGCTCGACCGTCACGTCGACGGTGCCGGTGCGGCCGAAAAGATTGGCCTTGGGCGTCCTGAGGGTCAGTACGCCGCTCGTGTACGCGACCTCGGTCTGCTCGGCCGTCCGTACGTCCTGGTCCCGCTTCGGGTCCCGGGGCCGCACCTCGACGACGGTGTCGAGCCGGTCACTCGCGGTGAACTGGATCGAGCCGGCGTCCACGCGTGCGGTGACCGAGATCGGTTCGGGTGTGTCGAAAGAAGGCATGGCTGTCCCGTCCTCATGGGTCTTCAGGACGTCCCCGCTGGTGGGACGTGGGGTAGGTGAAGTGGCGCGGGTGGGGGTGCGGCTAGCGCACCCAGCCGGTGAAGCTCTGCCCGACGGTCTGGGCCTTCTCCGTCGTACGCGGCCGGGTGCCGCCGTCGACCGCGGCCGACACGGCCCGTACCAGCCAGGCGTTGACCGACAGGCCCTCACGGCTCGCGGCCTCCTCGGCGCGCGCCTTGAGGTGTGCCGGCAGACGAAGGTTGACCCGGGCGGTGCCCCCCTCGTCGCCGTCGGCCGGGGCCTTGAGCGGTTCGGCGGGCGCGGCGGGCTCCGGAGGCATGCCGCCGGCGGGCGGCGGGGTCACCACGAAGTCGGGCTCGAGACCGCGCAGCCGTACGTCGACCGACCCGGGAGCGAGTTCGCGGGTGATCTCGTCCATGGCGGCGGAGAGCACGTGGAGCATGGTCAGCCGGGTCGCCGATTCCAGGGGAGCGGTGAGCCTCTCGGCCAGCTCGCGGGCTTCGTCACCGCCGGCTTCGGCGGCCACCGCGAGTTCGCGGCGGAGGGTGTCGACATACGGGGTGAGGTCCATAGCGCCATCATGGCACCTCTATGGCGCCATGCGCAAGCCCGAGTGGTGCCGCGCGCTCGGTTCGGCCGGCGGCACCCATGCTGAACTGGGCAAACGTGAGGACCGGCCTGAAGTGGCAGTGGTGCCATATGTGCTCGTCCGGAGTTTGCGGGCAGGAAATGGCACCGGTCGGCACCGGGTGGTGCCAAGTGGTGCCACGCGTGCATGCCGGCCACCGCCCCGCCCGCTCCGCCGGCGCGAGCGCACGTCGAGTGGAGACCCGCCGGCCGCGTGCCGGGGGGATGGCGCAGGCCACCCGGTCGTCCCGGCGGGGCCCGGGCGGGTCCTGTTGCCTCCAAATTCGAACATGCGATCTAATCGGAGCCATGCACGCGTACGACTTCCCGCCCGACCTCCTGCAGGCCCAGACCTCCTGGTACATCGCCTACCAGCGCCTCGCGGGCGCCGCGCCGGCGACCAGTCCGACCGCCGGCCGCCGGGAGCTGCTGGAGCTGTCCGCCCGGATCGCCGCTCACCCCTTCTGGTCCGGCCCGGGCGGTACGCCGGCCGCTCGCATGGAACTGAAGGAACTCGCCCAGCGCGAGGCCGGGCGGTGAGCTCCATGCCGGTACGGGGGTCCGGGTCGGACCCGCCGGCGGTCGTCGCGGCCTGCCGCGGCCGGGCCTGTGGCCCCGGCGGCTCGTCCCGGCCGGGCGTGGGCACCCCCGGCTGGGTGGGCTGGTCGTGCCGGGGGGTGCCAATCCGCCGGTCGGGCCGGGTTCGGGCCTGCTGCGGCGCTTGACGTGGCCGAAACAGAAGACCCTTTTGTCGACTATGAGGAGTTTCATCCCATCGGGATCGGTGAGCCGGACGGGGAGCCCCCATACGAGGAAGCAGGAGGGTCGCATGATCACCCGAGAGCAGATCCCGACCGTGCTCGACCATCCGGTCCACGCCGCCGACGGCAGCAAGATCGGTGAAGCCAAACACGTCTTCCTTGACGACGTCACCGGCCGTCCGGACTGGGTCAGTGTCAAGACCGGAATCTTCGGCACCAGTGAATCGTTCGTGCCGATCAAGGACGCCGCCGTGGTCGAGGACCACCTGGAGGTGCCCTATGACAAGAGCAAGGTCAAGGACGCCCCCAACGTGGACGTCGACGCGGGTGGCCACCTGTCGGAGGACGAGGAACACCGCCTGTACGAGCACTACGGCATCGCGTGGGACGACGCGTGGCAGCAGGCCAACCGGTCCGACGAGGAGGGCTGGGCCCACTCCGGCACCACGGGTGCCGCCGGCGGGACCAGGCCTGCCGCCGCGGAGCGCAGCAGTGACGACGCGATGACCCGTTCCGAGGAGCAGATGCGCGTCGGTACCGAGCGGCAGGAAGTCGGCCGGGCCCGACTGCGCAAGTACGTGGTCACTGAGGAGGTCCAGCAGACCGTGCCCGTGCGGCATGAGGAAGTCCGGATAGAACGCGAGCCGATCACGGACGCCAATCGCGACGCCGCCCTGTCCGGCCCGGAGATCACCGAGGCCGAGCACGAGGTCACCCTGCACGCCGAACGCCCCGTCGTCGAGACCGAGGCCGTCCCGGTGGAACGGGTGCGCCTGGGCACCGAGGAACACGTCGAGGAAGAGGCGGTCCGCGGCCAAGTGCGCAAGGAGCGCATCGAAACCGATGCGCCCGACCGCGACCGCGACACCGAACGTTGACCGCCCGCCTTCCGCGGGCCAGGCACCGATCGCTCGCCCGGAATCCCACCGGGTCCTACCCCATACCGCCCCCGCACCGCCTGTTGCACGAGGAGCACCCATGGCCAAGGTCGAGCAACCACTCACCGACGACAGCATCAAGGTCCGCCAGCTGAGCCACTACCAGTTCAGCTGGGTAGCCGACGAACCCGGCGCGCCCGGCACCTTCACCCTCCAGCTCGTCCTGGACGAGGGTGCCTGGGAAGAGGTGTTGACCGTGGACGCCAGCGACGCGGACGTCCTGCAGGACCTGCTGGTGAACACCGGCACCGTCCACTACGACGTCGCCCGCCGCACCCTGATGTTCGGAGTCACCGCTACCGGCAGCTGACCCCGGCCATGCTGCCCGCCCCGTCGTGGAGAGTCACCGTTCGCCCGGCTTCCGCCGTGGCGAGGACGGGGACGCACCGGCCGCGCGGCGGGGCCGGCGGTCGGCTGTAGGCGGTCTCCACCTCGGGCGCCTCTGCCCACCACCGGGCGGAGGCGCCGCCGGTCACCGATCCGGTGGGGCAGCGAAACTCGGACGGTCCACCCTCCGGCGCGGTCGCTGACGCCGACGGTGTGGCGCCCGCGCGGCTTGCACGGCGTCCAGGGGGCCGGTCCAGGGAGGGGGCGAGGCGTCGGTCCTCCTCGTCATCGTCGTCATCGTCGGGAGAGCCGGGGGGCAGGACGCCCGACCATGATGGATCTCATTCGCGCTCGGCTTGTCCAACGGCCGCCCCAGCTGGCGGACTTCGGCAGATGCGGCTTCAGTCAGGCCCCATTCTGCGTTCGGAGCTCCCCTGACCCATGGACATGCCAACGACCGGAGTCCCCAGCAGTCACAAGATCTGTCACGAACAGGACCTAGCCGCCTGTGCGTGCAGTCCCCGCTGGTGAGGACCCACGGAGGGAGGTGTCCAGAGCGGCCATGAGCTGCGCAGCGCGGCTCCTACCGCTGGGCGCGAGAGGGTACCGCTGGAGGATGTCGATCAGGACTGGTGTGGCTCGTTCGCGGGCCTCTTCGATCGCCCTGTTCCCGGCACTGGGATCCTCGCCCGCGTCGATTTCGGCGATGCGTGGCACGTTCGCAGCGGCGCGCAGGATGTGACCCACCTGGTGAGCCTTCGCGATCGGGTGCAGGTAAGCGGCGGATGCAGCATCGCCGGCGGCCTGCGCGGCGAGACGCGCGGTTTCGGTGGCGGTCTCCTGCGCCGCTCGGTGAGCGTCCATCGACGTGACGCGCTGAAGCCTGGTCCGGGGCGCACCATTGACGAACTCCCATGCCGCATCGATGGCCGCCCGCGGTCGGGTGTCACCGGGGTTGGCGTCCTCGAACACCGGGAGGACTTCCTGCGCTGTCTCGGCGACATAGCGCGCTACGACTCGCAGTTCGTCCATGGACAGGTCGAAGTCACCGCTCACGCTCGTCACGAAGCCGATCGTCCCACATGCAGGAGTGGGGCACGCTCGCAGGCAGGCCCCGCCCCTTGGGCCGGGCGAGAGGGCCGAGCTCGGCCCCGTCCCGTGATCCGTTGGACAGGCCCCACGTACGTCCGCGCGGCGCTGCGAGGGCGGAGCCCCGACGGCATACGTGTCCGCGTCGGGGCTCCGCTGCGCCGTCGGCCGAGGGTCCCGCGGAGCGGGCCCGGAACGGTCAGCGGCAGCAGGAATCGCAGCTGTGGACCCGTACGTCGTCGATGACGGGTCCGTGGGCGCTGCGGGGAGTCGTGCTGGAAAAGGCGAGAGCTGTTGTGGTGTTGTTGGCGACAAAGGTGAACTGCCGGGTCACGTAACCCATGTTGGCCATGGTCCTGCCAGTGGTGTCGAAGGTGAAGTCCTGGAAGGACTGCCCGTCGATCAGCGCCCTGCCGGTCTTCAGCGGCTGGTTGCCTCCGGGGTTGCCGGCCAGGGAGTACGTCACCGTGTAGCTCTTGCCCGGGGTGGTGGTGAAGGTCTGGGTCACGGTGCCGGGGCCGGTGGCGTTGAGATCGACGGACTGGTCGCCCTCGGCCGCCTGCCAGAAGCCGGCACCGATCAGGTCCACCGCGCCCGTGGCGACCTTCCAGGGGCCGATGGACGCCCCCGAGCCGTAGGTCCGGAAGGAGTTCGCGGGGGCGGCGGGGTACTCGAAGCTGCCGTCGTCGAACCGGCTGGGAGCCGCGGTCGCGGTACCCGCGGAGACGAACAGGGCGGCAGCGACAGCCGCGGTGAGGCAGACACGCTTGAGGAGCACGGATCCTCCTGATCACAGAGGGGTGAAGCCCGGTCGGCTTGTGGGATCAAAATCTCCTATGACCACCGAGCGGGTGCCAAGAGTGGGCGACCGGCGCACCGGAGTGCGCTGAGGGCTTGCCCGTACGTGCGTGCCCGGCGGCCGGCCGGGTACCGCGTCTGCCGAGGTGCGGTGCCGGGTGCCCGGCCCGCCCGGTACCACCCCGCTCGGGGTGCGGGCTCCGGGGTTCCGGAGGTGAGCCGAGGGTCGAGCGGGGTTGTGACGTGAGCTCCGGAGTGCTCCGGAGAAAAAGTAATAGGACAATATGAATGCGCCTCATCCCCCTGCCCGCGCCCCCTCGCTGTGCGGCGCTCGGGGCAGGCGGCGCCCACGCGAGCGGAACCCGTGGAGCCGGCGACCGGATCCCGGGCGGGGTCGGGAGGCGGATCGAGCGGCCCCGATGGAGCGGCGCCCCCCATGGGGGACGGACGGCGCCAGTCGATCGAGCAGGTCCAGGACCCCTCCGCGGGCGGGTGCGCGAGCGGGCCCACGGGCCGGCGGCGAACACACGTCGGCTCGGGCGGCGGTTCGCCGTGTCCGGCCGAAAGGAGCCCCAGCCGGCAGGGACGGTCGTAGCGTCGTGGCATGACCGCTGTTCAGGACGCCGTTTACGAGTACCGTGCTGCCCGCCCCGAGGACGCCGAGGCCATCGAAAGCCTGGACGGGTCGTTCACCACCCGAACCGTTTTCCGGGTGGAGGTGACCGACGAGGTGTTCGCGTTGCGGGAGGTTCCCGTTGAGCCGCCCCTGACCAAGGTGTTCCCCGACGAGGAGGCGGGTGACGACGAGTCCGGCGACGGGCAGGAGGGGCCGGACAGCCGGACGTTCGTGGCGGTGCACGCCGACGGGGCACTGGCGGGGTTCGTCGCCGTCTCGTACTCCTCGTGGAACCGGCGGCTCACCATCGAGGACATCGAGGTCGGGCCGGAGCACCGCGGCCGGGGCGTCGGTAGGCAATTGATGGGTAAGGCTGTGGAGTTCGGCCGGGAGCGGGGCGCCGGGCACGTCTGGCTGGAGGTCACCAACGTCAATGCCCCGGCGATCCACGCGTACCGGCGGATGGGGTTCACCTTCTGCGGGCTGGACACCGCCCTCTACGACGGCACGGCGTCCGAGGGGGAGCAGGCCCTCTACATGAGCATGCCCTGTCCCTGTCCCTGAGCCGACAGCAGGCGGCTGACGGTGGGGGAGGAGCCGTCGCCCTGGTCGACCGTGACGCTGCCGACAGACGGCCCGCTGCGCACGCCCGTGCGCAGGCGGGCGCGCAGTGATCGGTCAGCCACGGGCAACACACCATGGGCCACGTGTACCCGGGAGTCCGACCACCTGCGCCCTGCCCCACCCCCGGCACCCGCCCGCGAAGGAGAACCACCGTCTTCCGGACCCCGAGCTGCCTTCTCGGCAGTGGCATCGAACCTCGTGTCACCCACGGGCACAACGTCGCCGGCTACGTCCAGATCGGATCGCTGACCAAGGTCGTCACCGGCACCGCACTCACGCGCATGGCCGCGGCCGGCGTTCTCGGTGTGGACGATGCCATCGAACGCTGGCTGGACACACCGCCCGGCAGCGGCATCACCCTGCGGCACTTGGCGGACCACACATCCGGGCTGCCCCGGCAGCCCCCGGGCCTGCCGCGCAAGAACCCCTACGGCGGTTTCGACCGGGCGGCCCTGGACGCGCTGCTCCCCACTCTGCGAGATGGCCACGGCTCCGCCCGGCGCGTCCGAGGAGTACTCCAACCTGGGATACGCACTGCTGGGTGCGGCCCTGTCCTCCGCTGCCGGGGCCCCGTACGAAGAGGTGGTACGCACCTACGTCCTGGAGCCCTTGGGGATCCGGGAGATGACGGCACGTCCGCCGGCCGACCAGCGGCTGCTCGCGACGACCCGACTGCTGAACCGCCCCCGGACGCCATGGGCCATGGAGGGCGCCATTCTGCCCGCGGGCGGCCTCTGGGCCACCCCCCGGGCCGCGGCCCGGTTGCTGACCGGGCTGCTCGTGGACGAGCTCCTCGGGCCGCCTGCCCCTACATGGCAGAAAACCGGCGCCGTGACCTGGCACAACGGTGCCACTGACGGTGCCTCCGTCTTCGCTGCCGCGCTCCCCGACGGGCGATGGGTACTCCTCCATCGGCTCGGCGGATCCCCCACCGGCACGGACCGCCTGGGCAGCCAAGCCCTCGTGGCCTCTCGGCTCCCCGGCCAGTGAGGCTCCCGGGGGAACAGTCGATGGTTGCGGTGCCCGATGCGCGGCGGCGGTCGATCCGCGGGCGGCAGCGGATGAACGCGTCCTCGTTCCCTCGCGGGACATGACGTCGGTGACGCATGCCGGTAGCGGTGACACCCGGTTCTCGGGGCGGGCATCGGTCGGGTACCGTGCGGGGCATGTCGAGTCCTGAGTCGGATGAGGTGGGGGCTTTCGGTCACGCCGTCAGCCCCCGGCACCACTGAGTTCGTCGTTCTGCCGTCTCGCCGCGTCCCGCGGCCGGACGAGCATGCCTCCGGGCGCTGACCGCGGTGACGAGCTGACCCTCTCGTGCTTCTCCTCACCTCGGAGTCACTCGATGCCCTTTCCGCTCCATCTGCTCGCCATGGCGGTCTTCGCCATGGGCACTTCGGAATTCATGCTCGGCGGCCTCCTGCCGGACATCGCCTCGGACCTCGACGTCACCGTCGGAACAGCCGGCACGCTCACCACCGCCTTCGCGATCGGAATGATCGTCGGTGCCCCGTTGACGGCCGGCCTCGCACGTAACTGGCCGGGGCGGTCCAGCCTGCTCGGCTGCGTCCTCGTGTTCCTGACGGCCCACGTCGTGGGCGCTGCCACCCCGAGCTTCCCCGTCCTGTTCGCGACCCGGGTGGTCGCGGCGCTCGCGAACGCCGGTTTCCTCGCCGTGGCTTTGACCACCGCCGTCACACTGGTCCCGTCCGGCAAGAAGGGCCGCGCCCTCGCTGTGCTGCTGTCGGGCACCACGGTGGCCACGATCGCCGGTGTACCCGGGGGAGCGGTGCTCGGCACCCTGCTCGGCTGGCGGGCCACTTTCTGGGCTGTGGCCGCTTGCTGCCTGCCCGCGATCATCGGCATCCTCACAGCGGTCCCCGCGCGCCGTGGGCCCGAGGGCACGGCTGACGGGCCGGCCCTGCGATCGGAGCTCGCCCAGCTCAAACGTCCGCGGCTGCTTCTGGCCATGCTGCTCGGCGCCCTGGTGAACGCGGCGACCTTCGCCGGGTTCACCTTTCTCGCCCCTGTCGTCACCGAAATCGCCGGGCTGGGCGAACTGTGGATCTCCGTCGCCCTGGTGCTCTTCGGCTGCGGCTCCTTCCTCGGAGTCAGTGCCGCTGGGCGCCTGTCCGACCAGCACCCCGGCCCGGTCCTCGCGGCCGGCGGTCCGCTGCTGCTCATCGGCTGGCCGGCCCTCGCCGTGTGGGCCGACCGGCCGGTCGCGCTGCTCACCCTCGTATTCGTCCTGGGCGCGCTGTCGTTCGCGCTGGGCGGCACGCTGATCACGCGGGTCCTCCACGAGGCGGCAGGAGCTCCCACCATGGCCGGCTCGTATGCCACCGCCGCACTCAACATCGGCGCCGCCACCGGACCACTCATCGCGGCGACGACCCTCAACACCGCGGCCGGAGACCTCGGTCCGCTCTGGACGAGCGGACTCCTCGTCCTGCTCGCCCTCCTCGTGGCGATTCCCGCGCGCGGCCTGATCGCTGCCGGCCGGAACAGCGAGGCGCTCCCCTGACGCGCGCCCCTGCCGAGAAGGCCACGCCCGCGTGTCGCGCGGCCAACTGACGGCCGGGGCGCGCCGGAGGCGGAACCCGTACACCGGACCGATCATGACAGGGGTTCGGCGTACGGGTATCTCGCACTGCCCCGCTCAGGAACACGCGAACTCGCGCGCTCCACCCAGGCCGGGGTGGTGGGACAGCCCGGTGCGCGGGTCACGGCCGAGTGGCCGTCGGGGCCGTGCTGGGTGTCTCCGGCGGGTGAGGGGCCGGACCGAGGAGCACTGGGACTGGCCGGCCGACAAGGACCCCCTCCCCGCCGAGACAGCGCCCGGGCGCTTGGCCCCGAACGGTCGCAGGAGACCCTCGACCACTCGGCCCGGGCGAGACAGCCCGCGGCGGATCAGAAGTCGGTCCGGCAGACCCGGTAGAAGTACGTGGCGTCGAAGGAGTCGACGGACCGGTTGACGCCGGTCGTGACGGTGCCCACGGTGATGTTGCGGTTGGAGCTGTTGCGCACCATGGTGAAACCACCGCGGCTCCACTTCTCGGTCGCCCTGCGGCCCGGGATGTCGTCGCCGCGGCTGGGTCGCCTTCAGCTCGTCCACCTCCCCGGTCTCCCTCCGGGTGGCCCGGCCGCCCTCGATGCCCGGTGCTCCACGGCGAGCGCCCGGCCCTCCACGGCGAGCGCGTCGGGTGGCGCCCGAGGCCTCGGGCCGGAGGACCGGCAGCCACCCGGGTGCTCCGGCCGACGACACGGGCGGCCGATCTCCCAGGCCGGCCACCGGAACCTCGCCGTTGCGACAATGGAGGAGTGACGGACATCGAACGGCAGATGGACCGGCGTCTGGAACGAGCCATCCTGGAGCTGCTGGAGAAGCGCGGCCCGGCCGCGACGATCTGCCCCTCCGACGCCGCGCGGGCGGTGTACGCAGGGGGCGACGACGGCTGGCGCGCCCTCATGGAACCGACCCGCCGCGCGGCCCGGCGTCTGGTCACGGCCGGCGAGGTGGAGATCACGCAGGGTGGCCGTCCCGTCGATCCGGCCACGGCCCGTGGCCCGATCCGTATCCGCCGCGCCCGATGACGCACCCCGGACGCGGCAGGTGGTTCGCCACCGAGGGCCCCCTCCAACGGAGGATCGGACCCGGGCTGTCGTCAAACCCTGCCAGCGAGCACCATCGGATCCGAGGGGATTCGGGATGCCGCGAAGCCGCGGACGCGCGAGTTCGTTGGACGCGCGGGCCGTCTGTCGTCACACGATCTTTCGACTCACCCGCCTCCCCGACGACGGCACTGGCCGGATCGCCCCTGAGCTCCTGCCCCTGGCCACGACCTCGCTGGAGCTGAACCGGCTCAGGAGCCGTTTGATCCGGCTTCGCGCCCCCAACGTCGTGCGCCTCCTGCGACGCCTGGCCGTCGGCAGCCTCCCGCTCACCCACAAAGGACGGCACGGCACCAGGAGACACCATGGTGAACTTCGCGCCGGAGCACATCTCCCAGCACGTCAGCGAACGCGCCAACCAGCGGATCGCCGCTACCTCCACCCCCAGGCCGCGTCGACGCTGCTGTCCCACACCCTGGCCGAACTCGCTCCGCTGGACGAGGAATCGAGGACACAGGCCCACGTCTGGCTGGCCTTCGTCACGCATGCGCCCGCCAGTGAGGAATTGGCCGCCGTCCTGCGTGACACCTATGTCGAGCTCCACGGCCTCATCGCGTGGCTCATCCGCTACGGCCAGGACACCCGAAAGATTCTCCAGCACGTCGACCCGGAACGCGAAGCACATACGCTCCTCGCCCTGGCCGACGGCCTCACGGTCCACGTCCTGGCGGCCACCACTCCCCGGCCACGGCGCTGGCCACGCTCCAGGGCCACCTCGACCACCTGCTGGAAGACGCGACCGGCCCCGGCTGACGCCTCCAGCCCATGGCGTCGGCACGCGCCGGCCCCAGGCTTGCCGCCCGCTCGGAGCGGATCAGCAGTTGCCGAACATTCCTCAGGTGGGTGAGGGAAACCCGCGCACGCCCTCCCCGGATCACCCTGCCGCTCCCGCGAGTGGGCTCCGACTGCGGCTGCGCCTCCTCCTGCGCAAGGTGCGGGGATGTTTCAGGCCAGGTTCCGCGAGTGGGGCGACGCGGGCTGCGCAGCACTGTTTCCCTCCGGAATCGATTCGGCACGGCCGACGCCTGCCGAGGGTTCGGCTTGATGTGGTGCGCGTGATCGGCTGCTTTCTGGGTAACTCCTCGAACGTTTGAGCCCATCCATGGCAGCGTGTGAGCACCCGGTGACCACTGGGGTTGCCGTGACGGAGTATTTCCTGTGGGGGGAAGTCAATGCACTCACGTGCTTCGGGCACGTCCTTTCGGCGTGCCCGCAGATCGTCCCGGTACGGCCTGGTGGCCGCGCTCGCCGCGCTTTCGCTGTCCGGCGCGGTGACACCGGCGATCGCGGATCCGGCCGACCCGGGGCCGTCCTCGGTGTGGGGGAGGAGCGGTCCCCGTTTCGAGGTGCCACCGGTCCAGGTCGGCTCCACCAAGCCCGTTCCCAGCGAGGCGCAGGCGCCCGCAGCGCCGGAGGTGGCTGCGTGGCGTGCGGCCCAGAGGAAGCGGGTCGGCCCAGGGGCACCGGCCGCTCGGCAGTCCGACATGACCGTGCTGGGCACGCCGTACCGGCCCGAGGGCCAGGGTGCGGTCCCATGGCATCAGATCTCCGACTTCCGGATCACCGATTCGCTGGTCGCTCGGATCAACCTGTCCAACGGCAATCTGATGCTGGCGGCCACCGACTTCGAGGTGGCGGGCGTGGGGCAGAAGCTCCGCCTGGCCCGCACCTACAACTCCTTCGACGCGCCGTGGGGAAAGGTGTCCCAGCGGTGGTGGCAGGAGTACGAGCGATACCTGGTGATCGACACCTCCGAGGTCGTCCTCTACGACGCGACCGGTAACGCGCCGCGCTTCACCAGGAACGCCGACGGCACGTTCACCACGCCCAAGGGCTACTCGAAGGACCTCAAACGCCATGCGGACGGCACCTACACGCTGACGGCTCGGAAGTCGGGGCTGAAGGACACCTACAACACCTCCGGCACGTTGACGAAGGTCACGGACAAGAACAACGGGGCGATCACCGTCGACCAGCACGACGAGGCCGGTGAGCACAAGGGCTTCAAGCTCACCGAGACCCGCTCGGGCCGCTGGGTCGACCTCGTCAAGACCTACCCGAACCAGTGGCAGGCCAAGGACCACACCGGACGCACGGCCGTCTTCGACCTCGACGGCGCCGGCAACCTGTCACGCACCACCGACACCGAGGGCAAGACCACGGGCTACGCCTTCGACGCCGACGGGCGCGTCGTGAAGATCACCACGCCGGAGGGGCGGGTGACGACCTTCACCTACGACGAACACAACCGGGTGCGCTCCATGCTGCGCGCCACCGGCACCAACACCACCAGCCACACCGGACCCACCTACACCTACGCCTACTCCAACATCGACCCCTCGGAGGCGGGGACCACCACGGTCACCGACCCCGAGCAGCAGCCACGAAGTACGAGCACAACGCCGACGGCGGCGTCACCAAGGTCATTGACGCGCTCGGCCACTCACGCTCCCGGACGTTCGACGCCAACCACAACATCGACACCGCCACCGACGCGATGGGGGTGGACGGCACCGGAGGCAACGTCACCGCGTACGGGTGGGACGCCCGCAACAATCCCACCTCCGCCAAGCTGCCCACGGGCGCGACGGCCACGGCCGCCTGGCAGACCGTCGCGGGCACCGACCTGCCGGGCACGGTGACCAGCGCGGACAACGAGAAGACCGAGTACACGTACGACACGGCCGGCAACACCAAGTCCGTCGCCGTGATCGGTACGGGCGGTGGCAGCCGGTCCTTCGACTACAACCCCGCCACACCCACCTGCGGAGGCTTCCAGGGCCAGCGCTGCAAGGTGACGGCGAAGATGTCCGACACCAAGTCGGTCTCCACCTCCTTCGCCTACGACGCCAAGGGCAACCTCAGCAAGGTCACCCCGCCCGCCCCGCTGGGCGTCACGACCTACACCTACGACGCGCTGGGCCGGACCGCGACGACGAGGGACGGCCGCGGGGTCACCACGCTGTTCGCGTACGACGCACGAGACCGCATCACCAAGGTCGACACCTCCGGCTACGCGACCGTCGCCTACTCCTACGACGGCGACGGCAACCTCACGCAGCGGTCCGACGGCTCGGGTGTCATCGCGTACGACTTCGACCCGCTGTCCCGGGAGACGGTCCGCACCTTGCAGAACGGCTCGCAGACGAAGCTGACGTACACCCCGGCCGGCAACGTCGACACCTACACCGACCCGCAAGGCGTCACCGACTACACCTGGAACGCGGTCAACAAGCTCGCCGAGCTGAAGGATCCGACCGGGAAGGTCACGAAGTACGAGTACGACAACAACGACCTGCGCACCAAGACCTCCTACCCGGGCGGCACCGTACAGACCGTCACCCCGGACAAGTCCGGCCGCCCGGAGAAGATCAGGGCGACCTCGCCCAAGGGCACGCTGACCGATCTGTCCTACTCCTACCTCGACGGCACCAAGGACGGGGCGAAGATCCGCACCCGCACCGACGCCGTCTCGGGACACAGGATCACCTACACCTACGACGGTGAGGGCCGCTTCTCCTACGCCAAGGAGGAGAAGGCCGGCGCGATCACGGACTCCTGGCAGTACTGCTACGACCTGGCGGGCAACCTGACCTCCCAGGGGACCGACCCCGGCTGCCCGCGCGGCACCACCTACACCATCAACGACGCCCAACAGATCACCGCGAAGAACGGTTCCGCGACGAACTGGTCGTACGACAAGGCCGGCAACGAGACCGCCGGAGCCTCCACCCCCGAGTACACCCGCACCGGCGAGACGTGGTCGGACCACTCGCAGCTGACCTCTGTCACCGTGGCCGGCAAGACGTACCCGGGCCAGTACGGTTCCACCGACCAGTCCGAGCGGATCAAGCTCGGGGACACCTTCTTCCACAACGGCCCGCTCGGCCTGTCGGCCAAGACCACGGCCGGGGTGGACATGGGGTTCAACCGGGAGCCCGGGGGCACCCTGAATTCCATGACGACCGGGGGCAAGTCCTACTACTACCTCACCGACGCCATCGGCAGCGTGATCGGTGTGGCCGACGAGACGGGCACCAAGGTCAACAGCTACACCTACAGCCCCCGCGGCGTCCGTCTCCTGGCCCGGTCGACGGAACCGGTGCCGCAGCCCTACCGGTTCGCCGGCGGCTACCAGGACCCCACGGGCCTGTACCACTTCGGCGCCCGCTACTACGACGCCAACGTCGGCCGCTTCAACTCGCCCGACCCCTCCGGCCAGGAGAAGAACCCCTACCTCTACGCCGAAGGCGACCCCGTCAACCGCATCGACCCGCAAGGAACGCTCAGCTTCGGGACCTTCGTGGACGGTGTCTTCGGCGCCAAGGACGTCGCGGAGATCTGGCAGAACAGGAACGACCCGAAGGCCCTCGTGTCCCAGAGCGTGGGCATCGCCGCCGGGGCCGTATTCGGTGGACTCTGCACCGCGGGCACGGCGACCATGGCCTCCGCCGCGGGCGCTCCGTACCTGATTCCGCTGACGACAGCGGGGTGCGGGATCGCGGCCGACACGGTCAGCAATGTCACAACCGATGCCATGAAGGACTCCCTGTCCTGAAAGGAGCAGGCACGTGAGTAACGCCCCTGATGGTGGAGAGATGCTCGACGAGGGCGGAGGTGCCGGACCCGCGGTCGCTTCGGTCGGCCTCTGGATCGCCTTCGCGGCAGGTGTCGGCCTGGTGCTGATCGGCATCGCCGCGGCCTTTGCCGGAATGGCGCCGGCCGTCTGGATCATCACAGCGGGCGCGGTCTGCTCCGTCGGCACCGCCCTGGCCCTCAGGGGCCGCAAGCAGTGACCGGGCCGTGAGCCCGCCGGTCGAGGTCACGTTCGTCCATACGCGGCCGGCGGGTTCGTGGGTGCCGCTGCGCTCCTGACCCCGTGCCGGTGGCACGGCCCCGATCCTGGCTCCCGCCGGTCCCTCCGTGGACCGGCGGGAGCCGCCCGTTCCCGCCCGTTCCCGCCCGTTCCCGCCCGTTCCCGCCCGTTCCCGCCCGTTCCCGCCCGTTCCGGCTCGGTTCCGGCGTCGACCGCTTCACGCAGGCCGATCGGTCGACGGCCTCCCACACGGGTCCGTCGTCGTGGGCGCGGGGCCGGCCGGAAGTGACGTTCTCGCGGACCCGCAGCGGCCACTGGACGAAGGTCCGCGGCACCAGGCCGGTGTTCGCCCACACCGCGGCGGGGGCCACCTCGGCGAGCTCGGTGCCGTTCCAGGCGGCGAGGGAGACCCGGTCCACGGCGGGCTCCGATCCGGCAGGGGATCACCGAACCGGGGTGGACGCCGGGGCTGCGCCCGGCCCGCCCGGCCGCGCTGTGACCGTCCCCGCGTGCGGCTCGTGCCGGCCCGGGGGCACCGGCGTGCGGGGCATGGAGGCCGCTTCGGCAAAGATGAGGGCAGCCGGCCACCACGTGGAGCAGAACGAGGAGCAGATCGCCCGCCATGACCGTCACATCCCCGTCGTTCGACGAACTCGACCGACAGATCATCACCATCCTGATCGACAATGCCCGGGCGAGTTTCGCCGAGATCGGCAAGGCCATCGGTCTGTCGGCCACCGCGGTCAAGCGCCGGGTGGACCGGCTGCGCAAGGCCGATGTGATCACGGGGTTCAGGGCCACCGTCCGGCCGGCCGCGCTCGGTTGGCGTACGGAGGCGTACATCGAGGTCTACTGCGACAGCGCGGCGTCGCCGCGGCGCATCGCCGAGGTGGCGCGCAAGTACCCGGAGATCGCGTCGGCCATGACGGTGACCGGCGCGGCCGATGCGCTGCTGCACATCAGGGCCACGGATGTCGGGCACTTCGAGGAGGTGCTCGAGCAGATCCGCAGCGAGCCCTTCATTCGCAAGACGATCAGTTGCATGGTGCTGTCCCATCTGCTGCCGGAGAGCCTGGAGGCGGGGGCCAGCGGGTCCGCGCCGGAAGCGTTCACCGGCGGCTCGGCGGGGGACGCAGGAATGCTGCTCTGACCCGCTTGTGCACGCAGCGTTCCTGCGCGCACTCGCAGTTCTTCCTCCTTGTCGTGAGTACCGGCCGCTTTCTACGGTTGGGAGCACCCCCCATCGGCACCGCAGAAGGCGGAGGGATCCTCTGTGCCCGTAGGACCCGCCTCGCACCTCCGTAGCCGCCCCCGGCGCTATGTGATGTGCGAGCCCCGGTACTTCGATGTGCGTTACGCCATCAACCCGTGGATGAACACCGACGACCCGGTCGACCTGGCGCTCGCCCGTGACCAGTGGCGGACTCTCGTCCGGACGTACCGCGACCACGGCCACACGGTCGAGACGGTGGCTCCGGTCGAGGACCTGCCCGACATGGTGTTCGCGGCGAACGCGGCGGTGATCGTGGGGGGCCGGGTCTTCGGTTCCTTCTTCCACGCGCCCGAGCGTCGGCCGGAGTCCTTCGCGTACGAGACCTGGTTCAAGGAGGCCCGGTACGACGTCCGCCAGCCCGCGTCGGTCTGCGAGGGCGAGGGGGACATCGTGCCGGCCGGCCGCTTCGTGCTGGCGGGCACCGGCTTCCGTACCCAGAGGTCCGCGCACCGCGAGGTGCAGGAGTTCTTCGGCCGGCCGACGATCAGCCTCGAGCTGACGGATCCCCGCTTCTACCACCTGGACACCGCACTGTTCTTCCTCGGGGAGGAGGGCGCCGAAGGCGATGAGCGGGACGGCGGGGGAGGGGGCGAAGGGAACATCGCCTACTACCCCGAGGCGTTCTCTCCCGGTACCCGCGAGGTCCTCCGGTGGCTCTATCCGAGGGCGGTCATCGCCGACGAGGAAGACGCCCTGGCGTTCGGCCTCAACTCCGTCTCCGACGGCCGTCATGTCTTCGTCGCCCCACAGGCCCACGGCCTCATCGCTCAGATCGCCCACCGTGGATACGTTCCCGTCCCCGTCGACCTGTCGGAGTTCCGCAAGGCAGGCGGGGGCATCAAGTGCTGCACCTTGGAGATCCGCTCATGACCAGCCCCGCCCCCGTCGCCGTCTCCGTTTCCCCGGCCGCGTCCGGAACCGCGTGCGAGAAGCGCTCGTCGGCGCAGCTCATCCGCGCCGAGGGCCCGGTGCTCGCGCACAACTACCACCCGCTGCCCGTGGTCGTCGCCCGAGCCCGGGGCACCTGGGTCGAGGACGTCGAGGGCCGCCGTTACCTCGACATGCTGGCCGGCTACTCGGCCCTCAATTTCGGGCACCGCCATCCCGCCCTCATCGACGCCGCACACCGCCAGCTCGACGAACTCACCCTCACCTCGCGCGCCTTCCACAACGACCGGTTGGCCGGGTTCGCCGAGCGCCTGGCGGAGTTGACCGGCCTGGACATGGTGCTGCCGATGAACACCGGCGCCGAGGCCGTGGAGAGCGCCGTCAAGGTGGCCCGCAAATGGGCGTACGAGGTCAGGGGCGTCACGCCGGAGCGGGCCACCATCGTGGTCGCCGACGGCAACTTCCACGGTCGCACGACGACGATCGTGAGCTTCTCGACGGACGAGACGGCCCGCGCCGGCTTCGGGCCCTTCACACCCGGCTTCCGTGTCGTCCCGTACAACGACCTGGCCGCACTCGAAGCCGCGGTGGACGAGACGACCGCCGCCGTGCTGATCGAGCCCATCCAGGGCGAGGCGGGCGTCGTCATCCCCGATGAGGGATACCTCACCGGTGTCCGCGAGCTGACTCGGCGCGCGGGGTGCCTCTTCATCGCCGACGAGATCCAGTCGGGCCTGGGGCGTACGGGCCGCACGCTGGCCGTCGACCACGAATCGGTGGTTCCGGACATGCTGCTCCTGGGCAAGGCCCTGGGCGGCGGCATCGTTCCGGTCTCGGCGGTCGTCGCCCGTCGCGACGTGCTCTCCGTGCTGCGGCCCGGGGAGCACGGTTCCACCTTCGGCGGCAACCCGCTGTCCGCGGCGGTCGGTTCGGCCGTCCTCGACCTGCTGGCCACGGGTGAGTTCCAGCGGAGGGCGGCCGAACTGGGCGACGTGCTGGACCGCGGTCTGGCCGCGCTCACCGGCGAGGGCGTCACGGGCTACCGTGCCCGGGGGCTGTGGGCGGGCGTGGACATCGATCCCGCGCTCGGTACCGGGAGGCAGATCAGCGAACGCCTCCTGGCCGAAGGCGTGCTGGTGAAGGACACCCACGGCTCCACTGTCCGGCTGGCGCCACCGCTGACCATCACGGAGGAAGAGCTGCGGTTCGCGCTCGGGGCCCTGAAGAAGGCCCTGGCCTGACCACGGCGCCCAGGCCCGCCCACCCGCGCACCCGCGCCCGGCCGTTCCGGCGTGCACGGGTGTACGGCCCGGGGCGATGCCCTGGAGCGGCTGCGCCGTCCGGAGGGCCGGGTCCGGTGCGAGCAGAGCCTGGAGCGGCAGTCATGCGGTGGCCGGGTACCCGCGCGTCGGGGGAGGCGGTCCCGGTCGGGACCGCCCACCGAGGGGCTTTTTTCAGACAGGTTGCTGACGTGAGGTGGGCCACACCAGTCGCCCCGCGTCAGTAAATACTTCTTAAAAACATCCCGGTCGCCGCGGAATGTTCGCCTCCGTGGCGGTGCGAAGTGCCGCACAGCAAGATCAACTTTGTTCAACTCTGCACCACGTATGGGGACATGTCCGCTTCAGGACCAACCTGTTCGATGCGATTTCGCCCCTTCCTCACACCCAGGTAGCCATGGCATGTGCCGGGGGCCTGACCAACCCCCGGTTCCATCCGACCACTGCGTTATCTGGGGGTTTTCCATGTCCAGAATCACCCGCCGCCATGCCCTGGGCGTCGCCGCCGGGGCCGCTCTCGGCCTCGCCGCCACCGGCCAGGCCTCGGCCGACCCGGCGCGTACGACGAGGACCGCGCCGCGGTCCGGACGGGCGGCGGCCGCCGCCGCACCCGGACCGTTCGACGAGGTGTTCAAGGGCCGCCGCATCCAGGGCCGGCCCGTACCGCACGGCGGCGGACACCACGGGGGGCACCACGAGGCCGGCTACTCCGTCCTCGTCGACGGCCGCGAACTGCACGTCATGCGCAACGCCGACGGCACCTGGATCAGCGTGATCAACCACTACGAGCCGTTCGCCACGCCCCGCGCCGTGGCCCGCGCCGCGGTCCTGGAGCTCCAGGGCTCCGCACTCGTCCCCCTCGCCGTCGCCACCGCCTGATCCGGGAGCCGTACCACCATGACCGTACGCAAGAACCAGGCGCAGCTCACCGCCACCGAGAAGCGACGCCTCGTCGACGCCCTGCTGGAACTCAAGCGCACCGGGCAGTACGACACCTTCGTGACCACGCACAACGGCTTCATCATGAGCGACACCGACAGCGGGGACCGGGTCGGTCACCGCTCGCCGTCCTTCCTGCCCTGGCACCGCAGATTCCTCATAGAGTTCGAGAGGGCCCTCCAGGCCGTCGACCCCACCGTCGCCCTGCCGTACTGGGACTGGACGGCGGCCCGCACCCCCAGCGCCTCCCTGTGGGCGCCCGACTTCCTCGGCGGCACCGGCCGGAGCAGGGACGGGCAGGTCATGGACGGCCCGTTCGCGCGGACCGGCAGCCGGTGGACGGTCACGGTCCGCGTCGACCAGCGCGACTTCCTGCGCCGAGCGCTCGGCGCGGGCGGCCGGCAGCTCCCCACCCGCGTGGAGGTCGACTCGGTCCTCGCCATGGAGACGTACGACACCGCACCCTGGAACAGCGCGTCGGACGGATTCCGCAACCACCTGGAGGGCTGGCGCGGGGTCAACCTGCACAACCGCGTCCACATGTGGGTCGGCGGCCAGATGGGCACCGGAGTCTCCCCGAACGACCCGGTCTTCTGGCTGCACCACGCCTTCATCGACAAGCTCTGGGCCGACTGGCAGGCACGCCACCCCCGCTCGGTGTACCTGCCGGCCGCCGGCACGCCCAACGTCGTGGACCTGAACGACACCATGCGTCCCTGGAACGACGTGACGCCCGCCGACATGCTCGACCACACCCGCCACTACACGTACGACACGGCGGCCTGACCCCGCCCCAGTGCCCGAGCGCCCCGGACCGCAGTGGGCGCTTTTGCACGGGGTGGGCCCGGTACGGCGGCCGGCCGTGGCCGTACCCGCCGTACCGGGCCCGTGGGGATGCGAGGGTTCGACTCGCCGTGGTCGCACGGACGTCACGACGGGACGGCGGCCCCGTTGTCCGTCGTGGCGGCCTTCCGCTCGTACGGCGGGTCGCTGAGCTGCTCACGCACGTAGTTCCAGACCACCGCGATCAGCGCGGCCGCCGGTACGGCCAGCAGGCTGCCCACGACGCCGGCGAGACTGCCGCCCAGCGTCACCGCGAGCAGGACCACCGCCGCGTGCAGGCCGAGTCCCCGGCTCTGGATCATGGGCTGGAACACGTTGCCCTCCAGCTGCTGGACCACGACGATGATCGCCAGCACGATCAGCGCGTCGGTCAGGCCGTTCGAGACCAACGCGATGAGCACCGCCACCAGACCGGCGAACAGGGCACCCACGATCGGCACGAACGCGGAGACGAAGGTCAGCACGGCGAGCGGGAGCACCAGCGGCACCCCCAGGATCCAGAGGCCGAGGCCGATGAAGACGGCGTCGAGCAGGCCGACGAAGGCCTGGGAACGCACGAACGCGCTCAGGGTCTCCCAGCCGCGCGCGGCCACGACGGGGACGTCGGTGGCGAGCCTGCCGGGGAGCTGACGGGCGAGCCACGGCAGGAACCGCGGGCCGTCCTTGAGGAAGAAGAACATCAGGAACAGCGCCAGCACGGCGGTGACCAGGCCGCTGAACACGGTGCTCACGCCCGTGACGACAGTGGTGACCATGCTGCCGACGCCCTTCTGCAGGCGATCGGTCGCGGCGTCGGTGGCGCCGGTGATCTGGTCGTCGCCGATGTGCAGCGGCGGCCCGGCGGCCCACTCGCGCAGCCTCTGGATGCCTTCGACCACGCCGTCCGCCAGCTCACCGGACTGGGACGCCACCGGCACCGCGATCAACGCCACGATGCCCGAGGCGACCAGGAGGAACAGCACGGTCACCACCGACGCGGCGAGGGCGGGGTGCCAGCCGCGCCGACGCAGGTGGCGCGCCAGGGGCCAGGTCAGCGTGGTGAGGAGCAGTCCCACTATGAGCGGCCAGACGACCGACCACATCCGGCCCAGAAGCCACAGGGCCACCGAGACCGAGACGAGGACCAGGAGCAACTCGACGGAGACACGCGCCGATGCCCGCAGCGCGGCGGCGGCTTTTCTGGAGTTCAGCGTGGCAGACATGGGGCCACCCTATGGGCGCTCCGGGCGTACTCCGGTAACGCTGCCGCCGATCCCCCTCGCGGGTCGGCAGCCGCCGGCTCACCGGCATACTGACCCCTCCGCGGCGACACCACCACGGGTGCTCGCACAGCACGGCACAGGAGGAGCCCGTCATGGCTGCCAGTTTCAAGACGGTCATCGAGGTGGGGCCGGACCACCTCGACCAGGCCCGGGGCATCGACCGCACGTTCCAGCAGGCGATCGCCCCGGCCACCGTCGGCTTCGACTTCGGCAACATCCGGAAGGCGGTCGGTGCCATACCCGACAGCGAGATCGTCAAAATGGTCTGTGGCTGGGGCCTTCAGGAGACCGCACCGGTCCACGTCATGGTCCTCTCCCTGCGGGAGGCCGTCCGCCAGGCCCTCCCGGAGACGTTCGCCACGGCCGCGTTCTGGGACACCATCGAGCGGGAGCTGACCCGCGCCTTCACGGGCCTCGCCGCGCAGGAGGGCGAGCCGGGACTGTCGTACTACGAGGAGTCGGACGAGCGCACCGGCTACTACCGTGACCTGCTCTTCGCCCTCCAGGACGAGGAGACCGGCACGCACATGTACGCCATCGCCTTCTGCATCGACGTGACCGTCGGCCTCGACAAGGCCGGGGTCGGCCGCCTGGGTGTGGAGGACATCGCTCCGTACGCGATCCGGCTCAACGCGATCGTGGTGCGCCAGGAGCTCCACCTCGCGGCCTGACCGCCGCCCCGCGGGCAACGCCCCGTACCGGCCCGCCGTCCCGGGCCGTTCCGGCCGCGAGCAGCGCCTCCATCGACGAGGCGGACGCGGCGCGCCGGCCGTCCCCGCCGCGCACCTCCGCGGCAGCGTGGACGACAGCGGCACCCGCCGCGACGGCGATCGTTGCGGACCCGCGCCGCTTCGCCGGCCACGCGGTCCGAACCGCGCCGGCCCGCTCTCCGCTACGGCCCGCCGCGCCGGGCCCCTGAGCAGACGGGCACCGACGGGCGGCACCCCTCCGAGGCCGTCGGGGCGCCGCTGTGGCAGCCGCCACCGGCAAGCCGGGAGGGCCTTGGCCACCGGTGCGCCGGCCACATCCGCAACGATCCGTGCCGTCCCCGGCTGTCCCCACCGCCGTGACCCGCGTGCTGCCCGCCCACCGGTCGAAGACGTTGCCGTCGGCGAACCGGGCCGTCACGCCCGCTCGGTCGGCACCGGGCTGATCGCCTGCCCGGCCCGGGCGGGACGCGACGGTCCCGCCGCCCCACCGCTCCAGGTCAGCCGTCAGTACACGCCCTCCACCCGCCTGCCTTCGGTGAACTCCGGGCTGAACGGGTCACCGATCCACGGCCACGGAAACAGTTCGGCGGCCGCGCCGTACGGTTCCACCCGCCGGGCCCGGTCGCGTTCGAGGAAGCCCGGCAGGAGCTGGTCGTCGGTGAGCCGCCACACCCGCACCCGGCCCTCCTCGCCGAAGGCGACCGGGACCTTGTCGTCGTCGACCATGTCGATGGTCACCCACGGCGAGCTCGGGATGTAGACCAGCCGGTGCTCGTCCTCCGGCTCGAACGGCTTCTGCCAGCTGATGCTGGTGGTCGACGAGCCGTACATGCCGAGGATCGGCACGTCCGGGAACACGTCCTCGCGCAGCAACCTGTGCGACTGCACCGGCATGGTCGTGCCCGCGTGTACGACTCCCCGAACGTCCTTGAGCAGCTTGGCGTCCACGTACTCGGGCAGCATCTCCAGCAGCCGGGCGGTCCCGTAGATGACGCCGATGCGCTGGGACTCCAGTACCGCGTTCACCTGGTCCCAGATGTGCTGGACGTACCGGTCGTACGCCGCGGTCATGCCCTCCTCACCGAAGATCTTCACGATCCGCGGGTCGAGGTCGATCGAGAAGCACATGCCGCCCCGGGTCTCCGCCCAGTCGACGACGAGCCTGCCGATGGTGTGCGGGCCCATCGGCGAGATGTACAGCCAATTGCAGCCGCGCGGGATGCCGTGCGTGTCCATGGCGTAGTCGGAGAAGTCGCGCACGTGCTTCCAGTACGCGCCGCCCCAGGTGCCGTGCTTGGGCAGACCGGTCGTACCGCCGGTCTGCGCCGCCCAGAGGAAGTCGTCGCCGTGCACGACGTCGGCCGGGATGAAGTCCTCGGCGGGACGGCGACGGCTCGCCTCCTCGAAGATCTCCTGGTCGGCGTCGTCGCGGAAGGCCAGCAGTTCCTGGGCGGCCGCCCACCCGTCCACCCGGGAGTAGGCGTTGGCGCCCAGCCTGCGGTCGCGCTCCAACCAGAACGGCGACCCGGTCTCTGGGTGCAGGTGGCGTCGCACGATCGTGCGCACGTGCTCGTCGGACACGGCGTGCAGCGGTGGTGGGTTCACCATGAGCGTCTCCAGGTCAGTTGGGGAGTACGGGCTTCTTCTGGAAGAGGAAGTCGGCGAGGTAGCCCTCCTGTGGGTCGATCGGGTCGTACCCCCGGTCGAACTGCTCGCCGTGGAACACCTTGGAGATGGACGGCTCGGCGACGAGCTGGTCGAGCAGTTCGGCGTCCTCACCGGTGAGCGACACGATGAGCGACTGCCGGCACGTGTGCGCCAGCTCCTCGCGCGGCACCTCGGTCACCGTGACGAACGGGAACGGCAACTCCATGCGGACCAGCGGCGAGTCCGGCTCCACCCGCAACACGGTGGGGCGCAGGAACCGGGTCCCGTCCAGCTCCACCCGCAGCGGAACGCCGGTCAGCCGCGCCGTGACGTCCTCCGCTCCCGCCGCGATCTCACGTTCGACCAGCCCGGCCACGTAGTTCCAGTCGTCGGGGTCGGTGAACGCGGGGACGTTCGCGGCCGGATCCGCCAGGGGCAGCACCGGGAACTCCGCGAACTTCGCCGCGAGGTGTTCCGCCGCCTCGTGCGCGGACCACGGGACCGCGATGCTGCTGACGTTGGTGCACAGCCGCCCGCACCCCTGGAACGCGAGCCGCGCGAGCCGCACCCACGTGTCGTCACCGGGATCCCGCGGCAGCACGGCCTTGCTGCGGCCGAAGTGGTAGAGCTTCAGCCTGGTCGGGTCGAGACCCGGCGGATACTGCTCACCCGGCCACACGACCTGGTCCGCCAGCCGGTGGAAGGTTTCGGCGCTGTCGTGGCAGACCGACACGGCACCGTCGGGCAGCCCCGCCTCGTAGAGCGCCTCGACGAAGATCGCCGCCACGAACGGGTCGTGCCTCGTGGTACTGACCAGGGTCGGCCGCCTGCTGGCGAGGACCTGCAGCCACTCGATGGCGATCGTCGGGAAGTTGGCGGGCACCCTGACCATCGCGGTGCGCCCGGCGGGCAGCCATGACCACCCGCGCCCGGTGTGGCCGGTGCGGTACGGGGCGGTGGTGCCGTCCGGTGACTGCACGGCCATGATCTTGTCCAGGTACAGCATCTGGTCCACGACGGCGAGGATCCCGCGGGTGGCCCGGCGCACCGGCAGACCACAGGCCGAGGCGAGCGCGGCCAGCTCATCGGCGAGCGCGCCGCTCTCGATCCGGTGCCGGACGATCTCGGCGGCGCGGCGGAACAGGGCGAACCACTCGTCGTCCTCGATGGACCGCATCGCGGCGACGGCTGCCTTGGCGCGGTTCACCATCCGCTGCTGCACGAGGCGGCTCGCGTGGTCCACGGTGGCGACGACCTCGCCCCGGCAGCCGAGCAGCTCGGCGGGGCGGGCGGACGACCAGGTCGGCTCGGCGCCCACCCAGGAGGGCACGGCGGGCACCGGCTCCCGGGTGGTGGGTGACGGTTGCGACACAGTGATTCTCCCTAACGGTGGTTGAGCACACGGTCGGTCACCCGGCGTAAGGCGCCGGGGTTCCGCGGATCTGCGGTGAAGTCGTAGGTGAGCCGGTCCCGGCTGATGGAGACGAGCGCCGCCGACGTCGTGCCGTACGGCCGGCCCCCCTCGATCCGGTCGACGAGCAGGGCTTCCTGAGCGGCGGGGAAGGGCTCCGGGTCTTCGAGCAGGGTCGGCCACGCGCCGTCGGTGAGGCCGGCCAGCCGTGGGAGGAAGCGGCGGACCCGGGGATGGCCCAGGTCGTCGAGTCCGCCGTAGGTCAGCGTGTGGTCGCCTTCGGGCACGTCCGCCGCGCACAGTTCGCGCCCGTCCCAGCTGACCAGCCGTGCCCGGCCCGGTTCGGCGTGCAGCAGGTGGAAGCCCGGCAGCCCGGTGACGTCGTGCCGGGTCGGCTCTCCCCGGTCGAGCACCCGCAGGGGGAGCACGCCCCGGCTGCCGGGCTCGCCCGGGGGCTCGCCGGGACCGTTCACCAGCACCGCGACCGAGGGCCGGTCGGTGCGCACGGCGAGCCAGGTGCCGCCGGAGACGAGGTCCAGCCCGCCGGTCAGGTGCGGATCGTTCCAGTGCGTGCCCGGTGGCGCCCACGGCCGGTCCAGGAACTCGTCCCGCACGGCTGCCAGCACGACGGTCGCGTCCGGGCGCGCGCGGACGCGGAGGAATATGGTGCACATCAGCTGCCCCCGTCGGCCGGTGATCTTTCTTCTCGGGTCCGACAGTGCATGCTTATGCAGCAACCTGTCCAGCCTGTGTGGTGCCCGTCACAGTGCCCTCAGTGTTGTTGCGTCAACTGTCACCCTCATCACCGGTATTGCCGGCGCTCTTCAGGCTTTGGTTCCCGCACAGGGATGCGGCTTGAGGTATCGTCATTCATGGCAGTGCATATGCGTATTCCCATGCGAGTTCCCCGACGCGCCAGATGAGAGGACACGACGTCATGTCGTCACCGGGCCCACGAGGTTTCCGCAGCCGGACAGCGGCACTGGGAATCAAGGACGAGGCGGACGACTTCGCCGTCGTCCTGTCCGACGTGCCCGCCGCGGTGTCGGCGGTCTTCACGCGGTCCAGGTTCGTCGGGCACAGTGTCACGCTGAGCCGCGAGTCGGCGGCCGCCGGCACGGCCCGCGGTGTCGTGGTCGTCGCCCGCAACGCCAACGTCGCCACCGGTGCCGAGGGCATGGCGAACGCGCGTGAGGTACGCGCCACCGTCGCCGAGGCCGCCGGGTTCGCGCCCGAGGAGCTGCTGATCGCGTCCACGGGGGTCATCGGGCGCCAGTACCCGATGGACCGGGTCCGGTCCGGGCTGGCGAAGCTCCCATGGCCGCTTCCGGAAGCGGATCTGGAGGCGGCCGCGCGGGCGATCATGACCACCGACACAGTCGCCAAGCACGTGGTGCTGCCCTGCGGTGACGCGACCGTCGCCGCCATCGCCAAGGGCGTCGGCATGATCGAGCCGAACATGGCGACGCTGCTGGCGTTCTTCTTCACCGACGCGCGGCTGGACCAGCCGGTGCTGGACCGGGTGTTCCGTCGGGTGGTCGACCGGACGTTCAACGCGCTGAGCATCGACACCGACACCTCCACGAGCGACAGCGCCGTCATCCTCGCCAACGGCCTGGCGGGCCCGGTGGACGAGGCCGCGTTCGAGGCCGTGCTGTACCAGGCCGCCCTGCGGCTGGTACGGGAGATCGCGGCCGACGGCGAGGGTGCCAGCAAGCTGATCGAGGTTCGGGTGGTCGGCGCGCGCGACGACGCGCAGGCGAAGCGGGTCGGCAAGACCGTGGTCAACTCACCGCTGGTGAAGACCGCCGTACACGGCGCCGACCCCAACTGGGGCCGTGTCGCGATGGCGATCGGCAAGTGCGAGGACGACCTGGACATCGACCCGGCGAACGTGGTGATCCGTTTCGGTGACGTGGAGACCTACCCGGCGCCCTCGAGCGACGAGGTGCTGGCCGCCGCCACGGCGCATCTGAAGGGCGACGAGGTCCTGATCACCATCGACCTGGGCATCGCGTCGGGTGAGTTCACCGTCTACGGCTGCGACCTCACCGACGGATACATCAGGATCAACGCCGACTACACGACCTGACGTATTCCGACGGGCAGCAGGCGGCAAGGGTCAGGGGGATCATGCAGAGCGGCGAGAACGCCCTCATACGCTGGGAGCACACCGCGGACATACCGGTGGACGACTGGGACGGCCTGGTCGGTCCGGACGACCTGTTCCTGTCCCACCGCTGGCTGCGGGTGGCCGAGGAGACCGCCCGGACGCCGATGCGGTACCTGTGCGTGCGGCGCGGCGGCCAGCCGGTCGCCGCGCTGGCCACGGCGCTCGCGACGGCGGACGTGCCGTGGGTGTCCGGGCGGGTCGACCACCTGCTCGACCGCTGCGCCGACGAGGGCCTCGACGGCGCGGCCGGCCTCCTGCGGCGGCTGGAGGGCGGTGCGGGCGCGCTGCTGCCCACCGTCCACTCCGGGGGCAGGCACGTCGGCCGCACACGCGTGCTGCACGCCGCCGGGCCGGAACACGCGTCGCGCCAGGACGTCGAGCTGCTGGTCGCGGAGGCCGAGGAACTGGCCGCCGGCACCGGTTGCGCGTCGGTCTCGTTCCCGTACGTCGACGAGCGGGACACCGTGCTCGACGGGGTGCTGCGGGACCGGGACTACTCCTCGTTCACCTCGGGCAACTACCACTGGCTGCCGGTCGACCCGGCCGGATTCCCCGCGTACGCGGCGGCACTGCCGCGCAAACGCCGGCTGAGCGTGCTCAGCGAACGCCGCAAGGTGCGCGGGGCGGGCCTGGAGGTCACCCACGAGCCGGTCACGCCGGACCTCGTCGGCCGACTGGCCGAACTGGAGGTGCGGTTGCTCGCCAAGTACGGGCTGACCTGGCCGGCCGAGCGGTCCGCCGCGGCCATCGGCACCGCCGCCGCCCGGTTCGGAGACGACGCGTCGGTGCTGCTCGGCCGGGCTGGAGGCGACGTACGCGGGTTCGCGCTGATGCTCCGCCGCGGCGACCAGTGGTACGCCCGGCAGTGCGGCTTCGACTACGGGTTCCTCGGCAAGGTGCCGCTCTACTACGAGCTCCTCTACTACTTCGCCGTGGAACGCGCCGCCGAGCTCGGAGTCGCGGCCATCCAGTACGGCATCGGCAGCGACACCGCGAAGCGATCCCGCGGCTGCGGGTCGAGCCGGCTGACCTGCCACGTGCTGCCGCTGGGACGGCGCGGGTGAACCACGAGGGCGTTTTCCTGGTGGTGGAGACCCAGCTCTCCCACTTCGGGCTGAGTCCCCTCGTCGCGGCGCGGAAACTGGGCCTCCGCAGCGTCTTCGTGACCAGGGACCCCGGTCGTTACGCCGGGCCCCGCGGGTCGATCGGACCTGGTGACCTGGCCGACCACGTGGTCCGGGCGGACACCCGTGACACCGCCGCTGTGGTGGCCGCCGCCCATTCCACGGCGGACATGGGCGAGGTACGCGGCATGTGCACGTTCACCGACTACAGCGTCGGCGTGGTCGCGGAGGCCGCCGGGGAGCTCGGGCTGGCCGGGCTGTCGCCGGACGCGGCGCACCGGGCCCGCAACAAGCTCGGGACGCGGCGGGCATGTGCCGAGGCCGGGGTGCCCGCGCCGCTGTTCGCCTGGACGGCCACCGAGGAGGCCGCGGTCGCCGAAGCCGGCAACATCGGCTATCCGTGCGTGGTCAAGCCCGCCACCGAGGCGGGCAGCATCGGTGTGCGGCTGTGCCGGGACGCCGACGAGGTGCGGGAGCACTTCCGCGCGCTGGCGTCGGACGAGCGCGACTTCCGGGGTCAGGTCAAGCCCGTCGGGGCACTCGTCGAGGAGTACCTGGTCGGCTACGAGGTGAGCGTGGAGTCCGTGCTGGTCGACGGGCGCCGCAGGACCCTCGGCGTGGTGGACAAGGTACTCGGTGCCCACCCGCACTTCGTCGAACTCGGCCAGAGCTTCCCGTCGACGCTCCCCGCGTCGGTGACCCGCGACGCGTCCGAGATCGCGGAAGCCGCGCTGGACGCCATCGGGCACGACTTCGGCGCGGCGCACGTCGAGCTGAAGGTGACCACCACCGGCCCGAAGCTGGTGGAGATCAACGCGCGGCCGGCCGGTGCGGACATCACCCGGCTGATCGCCGAGGCCACCGGGGTGGACCTGCCGCTCCAGGTGGTCCGGATGCACGCCGGCCTGCCCGCCGACGTCACACCCGTGCGGAACCGGGCGGCCGCGTCGCGGTGTGTCACGGCCGGTGCGACGGGAACCGTGCACGCCGTGCGCGGAGTCGAGCTGGCCCGCCGGGTCGCCGACGGCATCGAGGTGGAGCTGGAGGCCGCGGTGGGGGACGAGGTCCGGTGCCCCACCAGCAACATGGACGTGATCGGCCGGATCGTCGCGGTCGGTACCCACGCGGCCGAGACGGTGCGGCTGGCCGACGCCGCGCTCGGCCAGATACAGGTGGAGGTGCTGCCGTGAACGCCACGGACACCTCACCGCCCAAGGGCTTACGGGCCGTACTGCCGCACGGGCGCGGAGTGGTCACCTTCGGACTGTCCCACCTGGTGAGCGCGGTGGGCACCGGCGTGTTCTACCCGTACACGCTCCTGTTCTTCCCCGCCCTGCTCGGCATTCCGCTCACGCAGGTGGGTCTGGTGCTGACCGTCACGGCGCTGGCCGCCCTGCCGGGGATGTTCTGGGTCGGGCGGCTGATCGACCGGATCGGCCCGAGACCCGTGCTGATCGCGGCGTCGCTGTTGCGCTCCGCCGGGTTCACCGGGTACGTGACGATCCGGGACGTCGCGGCGTTCGCCCTGTTCAGTGTCGTCATCGCGCTGTGCAACCGGGCGGAGCAGGCGGCGTCACCCGCGCTCGCGGTCGCGCTCGCACCGGAGGGCGATCGCAACCGGTGGCTCGCGCTCTCCCGTACGGTCTTCAACGCGGGCATCGGCGGTGGCGCGATGCTGGGCAGCACTCTGATCGTCGGCGGTGAGGCGGCACTGGTGTGGCTCGGCCTGGCCAACGCCGCCAGCTTCCTCGTCGCGGGGATCATGCTGTGGCCGTTGCGACCGGCACCGGTCCCGCCCGCCGAGCGCGCGCGGCCGAGTCGCGGACCGTGGCGCGACGGGCCGTTCCTCGCCGCCGTCACGTTCAACTCCGCGCTGTGGCTGGTCGCGCTGGCGGTGGAGACCGGCATGTCCGCCTACCTCGTCGGCTCACTCGGTGCGCCCGCTTGGCTGGCAGGCACGCTGTTCGCTGTCAACACCGGGCTGCTGATCGTCCTCCAGCTGCCGCTCACCTCGACGCTTGAGCGCTGGGGGAACACCTCGGTGCTCGTCGCGGGCACACTGCTCGGCACGCTCTTCCTGGTGACCATGGCGCTGGCCGGAGCACTGACCGGAACCGCGCTGGTCGTCCTGCTGGTGTTCGGCATGGTGGTCTACACGTGCGGCGAACTGGCGACCACGCACGCGCGTCAGGCCCTGCTCACCGATCTGCCGCCACCTGCCGAACTCGGCTCGTTCCTGGCGTTCAACCAGGTCGCGACCGGGATCTCCGGCGCGCTGGTGCCGTTCGTGGTGGCCGCGACGCTCGACTCGGCCCCCGCCGGGCTGTGGTGGCTCATGGCCACGCTCACGGCGGCGACCTCCGTCGCCGTGGTGGCCGCGCGCCCACTGCTCCTGGCACGCACGGGGGGAAAACAGTGACCACCCCGAACGTCGCTTGACAGGCGCCTGCCGGCGCCACTGGCTGTTGCTGCCGATTTCCCCTGCGCAAGCATTCGAGAAAAACCTGGAGGCAGATTGTGATGACCCACGACTACGGATCGTTCGACTTCGGTGTGACCGTGACGGACGGGGTCGCGCTGGTCGAGTTCGACGACGCGCATCGGCACAACCCGTGGTCCATGCCGCGCATGGCCGGGCTCACCCGGCTGCTGACGGAGTTCGGACGTGATGACCGGGTTCGTTCGGTGGTCCTGTTCAGCGGCCTCGGCCGGTCGTTCGGTGTCGGCGGCAGCTTCCACGAGACGGCGAAGTTCACCGGTGGTGACGAGGTCGACGCATGGATCGACCAGGTGACCGATCTCTACATCGCGGCGCTCCGGCTGGACCGGCCGCTGATCGCGGCGATCGACGGCTATGCGATCGGCATCGGCCTGCAGATAGCGCTCACCGCGGACTACCGGATCGGCAGCAGCCGCTGCGTGCTCAAGATGCCGGAATTCGAACTCGGCATCGCGTGCACGTTCGGTGGTTTCATGCTGGAGAAGGTGGTCGGCCGGGCGGTGATGCAGAAGATGCTGATGTCCTGTGCGGAATGGGACGCCGGACGCTCGGAGCAGGACAACCTGCTGCACGAGGTCGTTCCGGCGGAAGACCTCCGGGACGCCGCGTTGCGCCACGCCGAGCATGCCGCTGGATTCACCGCGGCGGGCTTCCGTACGACGAAGCCGTACCTGAACGCGAGCTACATCGAAGGGCTGGAGCGGACCAGGGTGGCCGGGAAACTGGCCCATCGGGCGGCGTTCGCCGCCGGGGAAGCGCAGCGCAGGATGAACCGTGTCATCGGCGCGGGTTCCGAACTGGCCGGCGTGGGCCGATGACCGGCACGCCGTGGCTTGTGGTGTCGAACTGCCCGATTCCCGGCTTCGACGAGGCCCTGTCACCCGTCGCACTGGGCAGCGTGCGGGCGCACACGTCAGCGTGGTCGCCCGTTCCCGGTGGGGACGGGATGACCTTCGCCGTGGAGGCGGCGGGGACGTCCATCCACCTGGAGCCCGACCGGGTGCGCGTCGCGGTGTCGGGTCAGAACACCACCCCGGTGTACTTCGCGGCGGAGGCGGCGACCGGCCGGTTCGTCCTCGGCACCGACCTGCCGACGACCGCTGCGGCCTTCGCGTCGCTGACCGGGACGGCCGCGGCGCTGCGGGACGACATCGGTGTCCACTGCGGACCCTTGTCCTCGGTCGTCGGCGTCGAGCGCCTGGAGCACCTGGTCGAACTGGACCTGCGGCCGGAAGGCGGGACGTGGCAGTGCACCCGGACCCGACGGTCCGAGCTCGTGGAGCCGCCGATCAGGTTCCACGACGCGCTGCTCGCGGGCGAGGCCCAGGTGGACGCGTTGCGCGTGGCGATCGCGGATGCCCTGTCCACGGAGAAGAACGCCGGTGTACTGGTGTCCGGGGGAGTGGACTCCGGGCTCGTGGCGGCACTGGTCGCCGAGTCCGGCACACCGGCAACGGCCTACACCATCGGCACCGAGTGGGGCGACGAATACGAGCACGCGGCCGAGGCCGCGCGAGCTGTCGGGCTCGACCTGCGGCGTACGGCACTGGGGGCCGACGACATCGTCGCGGCCCTTCCGGCCACGGTGCGCGCGTTCGGCCACGGTGAGCCGGAGACGATCGCGATCGGCGTCGCGCTGACCGCGTTCTGCCGGGGCGGGTACGCGGCGGAACGGCTGCTGTTCACCGGCTACGGCTCGGACCTGCTGAACTCCGGGATGGCGACGACCGACGAGATCGACGGCGACATCGGCGCCAAGGTGCGAGAAGCGATGCACCGCACCCGCTATTCGTCGGAGTTCACCTGGGCGCTCGGCGACGGACGCGGCCACCGGCTGACACACCCGTACTGGCACCCCGGGGTGCTGGACGCGGCGCTGGCGACCGATCCGGCCGTGAAGACGTTCCGCGGCAGGGAGAAGGGCCACCTGCGGCTCGCGGCTCGGGCACTGCTGCCCGAGGACGTGGCGTGGCGCCGGAAGACCGCGATCCACCACGGCAATGGGCTCGGTGCCAACCTCTCCCGGCTCATCGACGCCCACACCGGTGTGCCCGGCGGCACGGCACTCGTCCACCGCGCCCTGCTCGCCTCGCAGATCGCCACCGCGGTGCACAACCCGTTGGCCTCCCTGACAGGCCGTGAGGCCTACGACCGTGCGGTCGCCCAGGTGGCCGGCGGTTCCCACCAACACCTCATCAGCGTCGAAGGCGGTACACGATGACCCAGTCCGGTGTTTCAGCGCTCACCCCCTCCGGGTTCGGAGCCTTGTGGGACGACGGCACCCAGGCCGACCCGAGAACCGTGCGCGAGCTCGCGCTGCGGTCCGGCGTCGCGGTCGTGAAGGACCAGAGGTTCACCAAGGAGGGGTTCCGCGAGTTCGTCTCGGGCCTCGGCGACAAGGTCTCCTATGACGACAACGACGGCGTCGGGTACGGGTTCACGGACATCCTGCACCTGGACGGCACCCGGGAAGAGGGCAAGGTGATCACGGGTCGCGGTGGCCTCCCGCTGCACACCGACGGGGTCCTCCTCGGCACGCAGGTCGACCTGATCGTCCTGTACGCCGCCGAGGTGCGCGAGCTGAGGGCCGACGGCGCGACCCTGGTGTGCGACCAGATCAAGGCGTGGCACGAACTGCCCGACGACCTGCGCGCGGTGCTCGACCGCGGCCATCTGGAGTACATGGCGACCGAACGCGGCTACTTCACGAGCGTCCCCGAGGGGTGGTACCGGATACCCACGTTCCGTGACTACGGCCGGGTGAAGTCGCTCAACCTCGCCCTCCCGTTCCAGGCCGACGAGGCGCTGGCGAGCTGGGACGTGCGGGTGCCGGACGTGTCGGCCGAGGAGTCGGAGCGCTTCTTCACCGCCCTGCGCGCGCACCTCTCGGCGGACCGCTACCTCTACGAACACCGCTGGGCCGCGGGCGATCTCGTCGTCATCGACAACCAGCGCACGCTGCACGGCAGGCGCGGCCTCGCCGACTCGGCGAGCCGCAAACTGCTGCGCGGCCAGGTGACGCTGGCGGAGGTGGCGGGCGCGCCGGGAGCCATCACGGGCGGGGCCGTGCACGAGGTGAGCCCGGTGTGACCACCCGCTGATGCCCGGGGCGGCCGAAGGCCGAGCCGGGTCGCGGGTGTGGTGACACAGCCCGGCGGCGCTGTCGCCGTGCCGCCGGAGGGGCACGCGCGGCGGCGCCGCCGGCCGGAGGAACGGGCGCGCGGTCGCCGGGCCATGGCGGGATCAGGGCCGTCGCCCGCGCGGCCGGGGCTCGCGACGGCTTCCTGCCGCGCCGGTTGACCGGACGCGGCTCCCGCGCGACCCCGTGGGGCGAGTGGGCCGGAAGGGCGGGGGCCGCAAGCGGGACGTGGACCACGACCGGGGCCGCGGCCCGTACTGCCGGCGCCGATCGGGCCGGACGCGCGGGGGCCGCCCGGCCCGGCACCGCCCAGCCCTCCCCGCCCCGCGGCACCGGCGCTCTCGTGATCGTGACGGCCGTCCCGGGGCGGGCGCCACCCGACCTGGGCCCCGCCGTGCCGCCGTACGGCCGGCTCGCGCCGCGCGTCGTGCCCGCGCCGTCGGGCTGCCCGCCGTACGGCTCTGTTGCGGCCGCCGCGCGAACTGCGTGTCTCGGTGACCGTCCCGGCCGGCGTGCCGCCGGCGCACGGCCCTCACCCTTTCCGGCTGGCTCGGCCCGGAGCCCGGGATTGGTATGGACATGTCGAACCGGCGGGCCTAGCCTCATACTTGGTCCAGACCGCAGCGGGCGACCGTCCTCCGGGCATCCCTGCGCTGCCGCCCCCACTCCCGCCGCTCCACCCGGCAGCGCACCCGGAGCACCAAGTCCGGCCCCCACCCGGAACTCCAGGATCACAGGAGCGCACCATGCAGCGGAAGCTCACCTCGTTGTTCCTCGGCCTCGGGCTGCTCGGCGGCACCTTCCTCGCCACCGCCGGCACCGCCCAGGGCCACGGCTACACCGACTCACCCGTCAGCCGGCAGCAGCTGTGCGGCAACGGCACCGTCCGTGACTGCGGGCAGATCCAGTGGGAGCCGCCCAGTGTGGAGGGGCCCAAGGGCTTCCCCGGCCGCGGCCCGGCCGACGGACGGATCTGCGCGGGCGGCAACGCCCGCTTCTCCGAGCTGGACGACCCACGCGGCGGAACATGGCCCGCGACCGCCCTGACGGCGGGCCGCAACCACACCTTCGTGTGGCGGATCACCGCACGCCACGCCACCACCGACTTCCGCTACTACGTCACCAGGGACGGCTGGGACCCCACCAAGCCGCTGACCCGGGCCGACCTGGACCCGCAGCCCTTCCTCACGGTGCCCTTCGGCGGCCGGCTCCCCGGCGCCACGGTCAGCCACACCGGCGTACTGCCGCAGAAGACCGGCCGTCACCTCGTCCTCGGCGTCTGGACCATCGCCGACACCGGCAACGCCTTCTACGCCTGCTCCGACGTGCGGTTCTGAGCCGGGCCGCGGACCAGGCCCGCACACCGGGACCGTAGAAGGGAGACTCCCCATGTTCCGACTCCGACGCACCACGCGGACGACGCCACCGAGGACGTCAGGGGCCGGCGGCACGCGCGCCGCACGGCCGGTGGCCGCCGTTCTCGCGGCCACCGCGCTCGCCCTCGGGCTGCTCGGCGCCGCCCCGGCCACCGCCGGGGCCCCGTCCGCTCACCCCTCCGCCTCCGCCACCTGCGCGACCAAGCCGCGTCCCCAGGGGAAGGTGCTCCAGGGCTACTGGGAGAACTGGGACGGCGCCGCCAACGGCGTCCACCCCCCGTTCGGCTGGACCCCGATCACCGACGCCCGCATCCCCGCGCACGGCTACAACGTCGTCACCGCGGCCTTTCCGGTCATCCGTTCCGACGGCACCGTGCTGTGGGAGGACGGCATGGACGCCACCGTGCGGGTGCCCACCCCCGCCGAGGTGTGCCGGGCGAAGGAGGCCGGCCTGACCGTGCTGCTGTCCATCGGCGGCGCGACCGCCGGCATCGACCTCGGCTCGGCCGCCGTCGCCGACCGGTTCGTGCAGACGGTCGTCCCCATCCTCAAGGCGAACAACTTCGACGGCATCGACATCGACATCGAGACCGGCCTGGTCGGCAGCGGCGACATCAAGCGGCTCTCGCCGTCCCAGAGCAACCTGATCCGGATCATCGACGGCGTACTCGCCGCCATGCCACCCGACTTCGGGCTGACCATGGCACCCGAGACGGCGTACGTGACCGGCGGCAGCGTGGTCTACGGCTCGATCTGGGGCGCGTACCTCCCGGTCGTCAAGAAGTACGCCGACAACGGCCGGCTGTGGTGGCTCAACATGCAGTACTACAACGGCAGCATGTACGGATGCTCAGGCGACTCCTACGAGGCGGGCACCGTGCGGGGGTTCACCGCCCAGACCGATTGCCTGGACCGGGGCCTCACCGTGCAGGGCACCACCATCAGGGTCCCCCTCGACAAGCAGGTCCCCGGGCTGCCCGCCCAACCGGGCGCCGGGGGCGGCCATATGGCGCCCTCCCAGGTCGCGCAGGCCTGGAACGCCCATGGCGGCAGGCTGAAGGGCCTGATGACCTGGTCGATCAACTGGGACGGCTCCCGGGGATGGACCTTCGGCGACAACGTCAAGGCGCTCCAGCGCCGCTGAGCCCCGCCGTCCGCCCCCGCCCCCCCCGCCCGCCCGTGACGGTACGGGCGGGGGCGGGAAGGCCCCGGCGCGGGCGCGTTCGGATCCGTCAAGATCCCACCGCGCGCTGTCCGGGACCGCGGACGCCCGGGTCGTGGACGAGGTCGGAGGTACCGAGGTGGTCCGGGCGACCGGGGAAGCGCCCAGGAAGAGCCGACTGCGACACGCGGAAGGTCCTGGCTCCGGGAAGTGCTGGGCTGATACGGACCCGGCGGGTCCTCGGCCCGTTCCGAACTCCGACGCGCTCCGCACCCGGGCAACCGCGAGCGGATGCGCGCGACGTGCGGCAGCCCACGACCAACCACTGGACGAGACACGGGGATCAGGCGGGATCAGGCGGCGTCGGCCTCCCGGCCCCACGAGGAGAAACCGGCACCCCGCTCGGCGTACATCCTCATCGCCTCACCCAGGAATTCCACCATTCCGGGGTGATAGGCATTGTGGAACTCCCTCATGGGTGCGTCCTCCGCGTAGAGGAGCGCCATACCGATGTATGCCTCTTTGGTGGGGGTGTAGAAGCGGCAGGCTATCCCGAAGTGCCTGTGGACGAGCTCCTGTATGTGCTGGTCTCCCGGCAGCGAGTCGTCCAGGCGGGCAGCGACTTCCCTGTAGAGGAGGTCCCAGTCCTGGTGGACCTGCCCCCTGTCCACGTGCTCCCAGTCGTTGGTCGCGGAGAGACTTACGGCCTGCTCCCTGGCCAACGACCGACGGCATTCCTGTGCGTACTGCTCGTCCATGGCACCGAACGTCATGTCTCTCCCTGTGCAGGGGTCCCCCGGGGGACTCGCCCGCCGACAGTGATCCACTGCCGACCCAGCCGGAACAGTGTCACCTCCCCACAGCATCGGCAAACCGTTTCTCGAGCCTCTGCCGCGGCCCTTCACGGCAGGGGTGCCGGACGTCGCATCCCGCGTGGAGCCCACGGGCGTCCGGGTCGAGGGGCGGACGGGCCGTCGGTGCGAACGGAACCTCTCCGCGGCCCCGTCGCCGCGCCCCGGTGCCACGCACGCGGTCACACCGCCGACCTCCACCTCGGCCGGGTCCCACTCGTGCGCGGCCTCGCCCGTTTGCGGCGACTGCGACCCCCGACCCGCGGTGATCAGTGGGAACGCGCACCGGTACCGGCGGTCGGCCCGCTGCCACCGTCGGGCCGGGGCGGCGCGGTCGAGGCGAGGAAGCCGTCGAGCATGGTGATCTGTACGTCCTCGGGGAACCGGCCGGGGTCGAAGAGGGCCTGGACGACGAGTCCGTGGGTGAAGGCGACGGCGGCGGCGGCCAGTTGTTCCGGGTCGGCGGCGGCGGGGAGCTCGCCGAGGTCGCGTGCGGCTTCGAGGTGTGGGCGGAGCGCCGAGCGCAGCCGGCTGTAGCGGCCGGCCTGTTCCCTGGTCAGCCCGTCGTCTGCGAGGGAGAGGTCCCAGGAGCTGACCCAGATGCGGTTGCGTGCGGTGTCGCCCGGGGTCAGCGGCAGGATGTCCAGGAGCATGGCGCGCACGGTGGCGAGGCCGGCGGCGGGACGCGCGCGGCGGGGCCTCTCCGCGGTGCGCTTCTCCAGCAGGTCCAGGGCATGCGTGATCAGCGCCCGTTTGGCCGGGAAGTAGTGCATGAGCATCCCGGTCGAGACCCCCATCGCGGCGGCGACGGCACGCAGGGTCAGCCCGCCGAACCCCCGGTCGGCGAGTACGCGCCACACCGCCTCGGATACGTCCTTGCGGCGGGCTTCACGATCACCGGGTGCGGGTGGCATGCTGCGAGCTTACGTACCGAACGCTCGTTATGCATCCGGAGAGCGAGGCTTCCATGTTCACCCTGCCGCTCGGCGACCATGCCCAACTCCGGCCCCTGGAGCCCTGGCAGGCAGGGGAGTTACGCGCTCATGTCGACCGCGCCCGGGTCTCAGCGGACCCGTCGGCACCCTGGGCGACCGGCCACAACGACCTCGACTCGGCCCCCGCTTGCCTCCAGCGCTACGCCGACCGGCCGGCGAAGGACACCGGCCGGATCCACGGGATCTGGCTGGACGGCACACTGGTGGGCGGCGTCGTGTTCACCAGCTTCGACAGCGCCTCCGGCGTGTGCGGGATCGACGCCTGGCTGGAGCAGGCCGGCCGGGGGCGGGGCCTGGCGACCCGGGCGTGCCGGGTGTTGATCGACTGGGCCTTCCGGGAACGCGGCATGAGCCGCGTCGAATGGTGGGTGGCGGCGGGCGACACGCGCAGCGTCCACGTCGCGCGCCGGCTGGGCATGACCCGCGACGGCGTGCTGCGACAGCGTTCTTCGCACCGGGGTACGCGGTACGACAGCGAAGTCTGGTCGGTCCTTTCCGGGGAATGGCCCTCCCCCGGGGAAGCGTCCGGGTCGCGCGTCCAGACCGAGCTCGATCGGCTGATGAGCGTGTTCGTGGGCGCCTTCACCAACACCGGCGGCAGCCGGCCGGACCTCGGGGTCATCCGCGACGTCTTCATCCCGCAGGGGAGGATCATCGCCAACGTCGGCGACGAGCCCGTGATCTACGACCTCGACGCGTTCATCGAGCCCCGGCAGAAGATGCTCACCGACGGGACGCTGACGGAGTTCCGGGAATGGGAGGTCGCCGAGCGGACCGAGATCTTCGGATCGATCGCGCACCGGTTCAGCGAGTACCGCAAATCCGGCTTCCACCACGGCGAGTGGTTCGAGGGCTCCGGTCACAAGACCACCCAGTTCCTCCGGACGCGGTCGGGGTGGAGGATGTCCTCACTGGCCTGGGACGACGTGCCCGCCACCGCCGCCACCACCGACTGACCGTACGGATCACGGGGGACCGCGAGGTCCGGAGGCCGGTGTAGACGTCGGTCAAATCAGCCGCGTCGGACAGCCGAGCTTCCGGCCGTGCCGCTCCGCCCCGCGCGCAGCAGCCCCCGCCCCGGCCGGGGAGGGCCGGCGGGACGGGCGACGCGGGGAGGGGCCGGGCCCGGCGGGACCCGGGGGCCCGGCGGGCGAGGCCCCGGTGTCTCAGGGCCGGGCCAGGCGCAGAGTGAGGATCTGGAAGGGGCGCAGGGTCAGGGGCAGGGCGCCGTCCGGGCCCGGGCGGTGCTCCGGGGCGCCGGCCAGCGGGCGTTCCAGGAGGTCCGTCTCGGTGACCGAGGTGGCGGGGAAGCCCACCGTCAGCGTGCCGGTGGCCCGGCCGCCGCCCGCCTCGTACAGGCGGACGACCACATCGCCGCTGCCGTCCTCGGCGAGCTTGACCGCCTCCACGACGATCCGGTCGTCGTCGCTGGTGAACAGCGGGACGACACTGGCGGCGGAACCGGTCACGGTGCGCTCGGGAAGGTTGATCCAGTGGCCTTCGCGGACGGCGTCGGTGACCGTGGCGCCCGGTGCGAGCGCGAAACGCAGCCGGTGGGTGCCCTGGTCGGTCTCCGGGTCCGGGTAGCGGGGGGCGCGGAGCAGGGAGAGGCGGACCGTGGTGGTCTGGCCGCCGTCGTCGCGCACGTCACGGGTCACGTCGTGGCCGTACGTGGAGTCGTTCACCACGGCCGCGCCCCAGCCGGGTTCCTCCACCTGGATCCAGCGGTGCGCGCATATCTCGAACTTCGCCGCCTCCCAGGAGGTGTTGGTGTGCGTGGGGCGGAAGACGTGGCCGAACTGGGTCTCGGAGGCGGACCGGTCCGCCTTCACGTCCAGCGGGAAGGCGGCCTTGAGGAACTTCTCCGTCTCGTGCCAGTCGACGTCCGTCTCGATGTCCAGGACCTTCGCCCCGGAGCGGAGCGTGAGCCGCTGGGTGAGCGCCGACGCGCCGAACGAGCGGGTGACGGTGACCGTCGCCGCCTCCTCGGCGCTGGAGGTGAGGCCGAGCGAGTCGGCATGGGTCAGGTCCGTGACGTTGTGGCGGTAGAACTCGTCGATGTCCCAGGCGTCCCACATGTTGGGGAAGTCCGGGTGGACCTGGAGCAGGTTGGCCGCCAGGCCGGGCGCCACCGCCTCCCTGCGGGCCTCCAGGTCGTACGCCGAGACGACCAGTCCACGGCTGTCGACCACGATCCGCAGCAGTCCGTTGGCGAGTTCGAAGCCGCCGTCGCGCGGGGTGGCCGTGACCGGGGGAGCGGTGCGGGCGGGGGTGGCCGAGGCGCCCCCGGCCGGGACCGAACGGCGCTCGTGCGGCGCGCAGTTGAACACGACGGTGTGCTCACCCGCCCCCGCCAGGGCCGTCTGGGCCGCCACCGTGATCAGTTCGAGCTCGGCGCGCACCCGGGCGTACGTCTCCCGCGCCTCACGGTGCACCCAGGCGATCGAGGAGCCGGGCAGGATGT
This sequence comes from Streptomyces sp. NPDC050856, assembly GCF_040653855.1. NCBI lineage: Bacteria > Bacillati > Actinomycetota > Actinomycetes > Kitasatosporales > Streptomycetaceae > Streptomyces > Streptomyces sp. NPDC050856. Next base: position 115,434 of record NZ_JBFAGV010000016.1, read on the forward strand.
CGTGGAACTGGTGCAGCAGCACCGTCTTCCAGAGCGCTTCCAGTTCGGCCCGCGGATAGGTGTACCCGGGCACCCGCACGGCCGCCGTCGCCGCCCACAGCTCGGCCTCGCGCAGCAGCGACTCGCTGTGCCGGTTGCCCTGCTTGGTCCTCGCCTGGGAGGTGTAGGTGCCCCGGTGCAGCTCCAGATAGAGCTCACCCGCCCACACGGGTGCGTCCGGGTACTCCTCCTGGGCCTTGCGGAAGAACTCCGAGGGCTTCTCCACCTCTACCCTCGGGGAGCCCTCCAGGTCCTTCAGCCGTTCCGCCCGCGCCAGCATCTCGCGGGTCGGTCCGCCGCCGCCGTCCCCCCAGCCGAAGGGCGCCAGCGACCGGGAGCCGCGGCCCTTCTCCTGGTAGTTGCGGGCGGCGTGCGCCATCTGCTCGCCGCCGAGGTCGGAGTTGTAGGTGTCGACGGGCGGGAAGTGCGTGAAGACGCGGGTCCCGTCGATGCCCTCCCACCAGAAGGTGTGGTGCGGGAACTTGTTCACCTGCGACCAGGAGATCTTCTGGGTCAGGAACCACCGCGAGCCCGACAGCTTCACCAGCTGCGGCATCGCGGCCGTGTAGCCGAAGGAGTCCGGCAGCCACACCTCCTCGGTCTCGATGCCGAACTCTTCCAGGAAGAACTTCTTGCCGTACAGGAACTGCCGGGCCATCGCCTCACCACCCACCATGTTGGTGTCCGACTCCACCCACATGCCGCCGACCGGGACGAACTGCCCGTCCGCGATCTTCTTCTTGACCTTCGCGAACACCTTCGGCCGGTGCTGCTTGATCCAGTCGAGCTGCTGCGCCTGCGACATCGCGAAGACGAACCCCGGGTGGTCCTCCATCAGGTTGACCATGTTGGAGGAGGTGCGGGCCACCTTGCGGACCGTCTCGCGCAGTGGCCACAGCCACGCCGAGTCGATGTGCGCGTGCCCGACCGCGCTGATCCGGTGGGCGGAACCGTTCGCGGGCGAGGAGAGCACCCCGGCGAGTTCGGCGCGGCCACCGGCGGCGGTGCCCGCCACGTCGGTGAGGTCGAGCGCGTCCAGGCAGCGCTCGACCGCCCGCAGGATCTCCCAGCGCCGGGCGTCGTTCTCGGCAAGGCTGTGCATCAGCGCGCCGAGCACCTCCAGGTCTTGGACCAGCTCCCACACCTCGGTCTCGAAGACCGTCAGGTCCACGCACTCCACCCGGTACAGCGGGTCGCGGCCCGAGGTGAGCCTGTCCCCCTCGTACGTCGGCGCGTGATCCACCAGGATCGGGTTCGACGCGGCCTCCACGTACAGGAGTACCTCCTCGCCGCCCTCGACCGGGTCGCCGATCCGCACCCAGTCGTTGAACGGGTTGAGGGCCTTCACGGCCTCCCCGTCGGGGCGGTGGACCAACCCCTCGCACTGGAAGCCCGGCATCCGCCGGTCGAAGCCCAGGTCGATGACGGCCTCGACGGTCCTGCCCCGCCACTCGCCCGGCACCCGGCCCGTCACCCGGAACCAGGTGGTGCCCCATGCGGGGCCCCACCGCTCGCCGGCCGCCGCGGGCCGGTACACGGCGGACAGTCCCTCGGCGACCGGCACCGGCTCGCCGGGTGCCTCCCACCGTTCGACGGTCAGCGGCAGCCGCTCCGAGTGGACGGCGGGCCGGATGCGTTCTTGAAGTACCCGCCGGAGGCGGTGTTCCACGATGCCGCGGTCGTCGTGCATTCGGTGACTCCAGGTGTTGGTCCCGGTCGCCGGCAGGCGGTCCTACCAGGAGAGGGTGGTCGCGGAAGGCTGGGAGGAGGTCAACAGGGGCCCCACCGCGCGTACTTCGAGTGTCGTACGGCGCTCCGCCTCCGAGCCCCGGCGCAGCGCGCCGACGTAGTAGGCGCTGCCCGCGGTGCCGCCCAGGAAGCGCCGGGTGCCGTCGGCGAGCACCTGGTGCACCTCGTAGTGGCGCGCGCCCGGGACCGGACGCCAGCGCAGCCGCAGCTCCGCCGTGCCGGGCGCGGTCACCCGGTGCGCGGTGAGGCGCACGCCGCGGGGGCGGCCGGGAACGGCGGGGCCGGCGGGGCCGGCCGCGTGGAGACGGAGCGCACCGAGCCGCCAGGCCGCCGCGGCGTCGGTGCCGCCGGTCAGGCGTACTCCGAGGGCGTGCACCTCACCCGGGGTGAGCGCGGCACGGGAGACGGTCCATCCGTCGACGGTCCCGACCGGCGTGGTCGGCAGCCGGCGCGCCCGCCCGTCCGGGCCGGTCACGGTGGCCTCCGCCCGAACGGGGGGCGAGCCGGGTTCGGTGCGGTGCGTCAGCTCCACCACCGCTCCGCGTGTGTCGAACCGTGTGCGGAAGAGGTCGAGCTCGGCGGTGCCGCGCAGGCCGGAGAGGAGCAGGCTGCTGCCGCCGCGCCAGGCCGTGTCGAAGGCGAAGCCGACGGCCGGGCGCGGGACCGCGGCCCCCTCGGTGCGCAGCGTCCAGCGGCGGGACGGCAGGAGGTCCTGGAGCCCGAGGTGGTTCCACTCGCCGTCCCCGGTGCGGCGGCCCTCCTCGTACCAGCCCAGACCGTGGCCGGTGTTGAAGGAGGTCGCGAAGGGGAGCGAGGTGACCGTGGAGCGGTCGGCGGTGTACTGGGCGGCCGGACGCCACGCCCCGGGGCCGTTCGGCGCGGCCGGGTCGGTGTGCTCGCCGGTCCAGAACTGGTCGTCGCGGGCGTGGAACCGCGCGGGGGTCCGGTCGGCGCCGGACAGGGAGTGCAGGGTCCACTCGGGGCGGTAGAGGCCGACGCTCATGACATGGTCGCGGGTCGCCGGCACGATGGCGTCCCAGTCCTCGCGGGTGTTCCAGCCGTTCGCCTCGACGTCGACGCCCGCCCACAGCTCGTAGGGGGAGCGGCCCATGCCCCGCGCGTACGCCGCGGACTCCGCGAGCCGGGCGGAGCTCCAGCGGAAGTCGACGAACATCGTGCCGGAGCTCTTGAAGAACGCCGCGTTCCGGTCGTTGAGCGCGCCCTGCCAACCGACCCGGCCCTCGGAGTTGAACGCGTCGTACCAGGTGATGGAGAGGTCCGGCGCCGAGGCGCGCAGCACCCGGACGAACTCCTCGAACTGCGCCGCCAGCGCGCGGTCGCCGCCCGCGTCGGTCTCGCCGTTGAGGAACCAGCCGTCGAAGCCGTGCGCCCGGGCCACCTCGACGAGCTTCGCGGCGAGCGGGAAGCGCCCGAAGGCGTCACGCCGCACCAGCTCCCGGGTCCACTGCAGGCTGCCTCCGTAGGCGACGGGCGGCAGGAAGACGTTGCCGAGGACGCGGACGCCGTTGCGGTGGGCGGCGTCCACGACGGGGGCGTTCGGCGCGAGGATGATGCCCTCACCGGACGAGCCGCCCCAGAAGACGAGCTCCTCCAGGTACGCCCAGTGGGTGAGCGCGTAGAAGTCCGCCTCGGCGGCTCCCTGGGAAGGGTTGCGGGCCGTGCCGCCGAAGGAGACCAGGGCCGAGACGCGGGCCTGCCCGGGGCGGGCCGTCGGGTTCGCCGGGGCCGGGGTGAAGCGGTCCGTGGCGAGCGGCACGGCGGAGGTGTTGAAGGGGAGATCGGCGTCGTCCTCGGCCCGCCACTCCTTGAGGCTGCTCCACACCGCGCCCGGGTCGGGCTCACGGCCCTCCGGGAAACTGTCGGGGAACCAGTAACGGGCGTACGGCTGCAGGGAACCGGGGTCCGGGCTGCCGGCCGGTACGGGGGCCGCGGCGGCCGGGGGGACGCCGGGGAGGGCGGTGGCCGCCGCGGTGGCCGCGGCGCCGCCGAGGAGGGCTCGGCGGGAGAGACGTCCGCTGTTCGGCACGGTGGGCTCCTTCTCTGTCGGGGTGTCGGGGTGGTCGCGGAACGGTGCGTGTCCGGTTCGCCCCCCCGGCCGGCCGCGCCCACGGCGCTCCTGGCCGGTACGGGCGCCGGGACGAACGGCCGGCGGGCCGCCCCTCCGCCACGGGGCCGGACGCCGCCGCGCGGGTGCTACGGGGCGGGTGGCCGCGGGGCCGGGCGGGGGACCCGGCGCACCGGAAGGGGGCCGGGGAGCGGAGTCCGGACCGCGCCGCCCCGCGCGTGCCTCACGGGCCCACCACGTCGTACGGGTCGAGAACCTCGGATACGCCCCGCGCGGCCAGATGCGTCCGGTCGGCCGCCCGGTCCGCCAGCACCACCGAGGCCCGTACCCCCGCCCCCGCCAGCCGCGCCCACGCCTCGAAGAAGACCCCGCCCGGCGCGCACGTCGTCCGGCCCGGCGCCGTCTCCGCGTCCCCCACGTCGAGCAGCAGCGCCGTCGGGCGCCGCACCGGACCGGGACGGCCGCCCGCCGCCCGCAGCCGGGCGGCGACCTCCGCCACCGCCCTGCCCTGCGGCTTGACGGCGCGGTCGGCGGTCAGCAGGCCCAGGCTGTACTCCAGCTCGGGGAAGTCCGCCAGCGACCGCGACACGTCGTGCGAGCACCACCAGGTGATCCCGTAGAGATCCTCGCAGGTCAGTGCGTTGTCGATGGTCGCCGTCGTGAACTCGGCCGCGTGCTCGGCGCCGATCAGCGGGGCGGGCGCACCCACCTCCTGCACCCACACCGGCCGCCCCGGCTCCGCCCATGCCCGGGACAGCTCGATCAGGTACTCCGCGTGGTGCACGGTGGCCGCACCCGACCGCCCGTGGCGCTGGGCGGTGCCGTTGAACACCCACGAGTGGACGGTCGTGGCGTCCCCGACGCGCGCGGCGTGGGCCGGGGTGAAGGGGTGCCCGCCCTGGAACCACACCGCGTCGTACTCCGAGTGCGTGTGCAGCCGCCCGGGCGCGCCGCGCGCGCACGCCGCCAGCAGCCGCTCCAGCCACCGGCCCGCCTGTTCGTGGGTACAGGTGTCGGGGTCCGGGTGCGGCCGGTCGGAGAACTGGTTGACCTCGTTGCCCAGTGTCATCCCGATGAAGTTCTCCCGGTCCGCCAGCGAGGCCGCCAGGGTCTCGATGTACCGGGCCTCGGCCTCCACCACGTCCGTGTCGGTGAACATGTTGCGCCGGTGCCACGTGGTCAGCCACGACGGCACGAAGTCGAAGCTCGACAGATGCCCCTGGAGGGCGTCCACCGCCACGTCGAGGCCGCGTTCGCCCGCCGCGTCCACGACGCTGCCGAGCTGCTCCACCGCCCGCCCCCGGATCAGGGTCCGGTTCGGCTGGAAGAGCGGCCACAGGGCGAAGACGCGGACGTGGTCGAGCCCGAGGGCGGCGAGCGAGTCGAAGTCCCTGCGTATGTCGTCGATCTCGAAGTCGAGCCAGTGGTGGAACCAGCCCGCCGAGGGGGTGTAGTTGGCCCCGAGGCGCACCGGGGGTCCGGGCTGCGGAGAAGAAGCGTTCATGTGGCGAGTTCCTCAGGGGTCGCGGCGGCAGGTCAGGTCTTGACGGCGCCCTCACCGACGCCCTTGAAGAAGTACCGCTGGAGGGCGAGGAACAGCAGCATCATCGGCAGCAGTGCGGTGATGGCACCGGCCGCGATCAGCCGCTGGTCGTTGACGGTCGTCGCGCCGGCCAGGGTCTTCAGACCGAGCTGGAGGGTGTAGTTCTCACTGTCGGTGAGGACGATGAGCGGCCACAGGAAGTCGTCCCACGCGCCCATGAAACTGGTGATGCAGACGACGGCGAGGGCCCCCTTCGCGCTGGGCAGGAACACCTTCGTGAAGCGCTGCCACTCGTTCGCACCGTCGAGCACCGCCGCCTCCTCCACCTCCCGGGGTACGGAGAGGAACGACGCCCGCATGATCATCAGGTTCAGGACGGACACCGCGCCGGGCAGCCAGACACCGATCAGGGTGTCCACCAGCCCCATCTCGCGCACCGTCAGGAACATCGAGATCATCACGGACTCGAACGGGAACATCAGCGTGGCGACCAGCACCGTGAACACCGCCTGGCGTCCCTTCCACCCGCCGCGCGACAGCGCGTACCCGCCCATCGCCGCGAACAAGCAGTTGGAGGCGACGGCGAGCGCGGCGACGATCAGCGTGTTGCCGACGTACTGCAGGAGCGGGAAGGCCTCCGCGACCCGGACGTAGTTGTCGAGGGTGGGATCGCTGGGCAGCACGCCCTCGTAGACGCTCTCGCCGCGGCCCTTCAGAGAGGTCAGGAGCTGCCAGGCGATCGGGCCGATCATGACGACCAGCGTCAGGCAGAGGGCGAGGTACCGGCCCCACAGGCCGACCGGCGCACGGCGGTGGTGGCGCCGGGTGCGTCCCGCCTGCCGTACCGGCGTGTTCTCCGGTTCGCTCTCCGGCCGCTCCTGGGCGGCCACTGACGTACTCAACTTTCGTCACCCTTCGAGAGACGCCGCCCCAGCAGGCTGAACACCAGCGTCATCGGGAACAGCAGGACGGAGACCGCCGCCGCGTACCCCGTCTCGCCGGCGAAGCCGAGCCCCACCTGGCGGATCATGAAGGGCAGGGTGCGCGCCCCGCCGCCGGGGCCGCCGCTTTCTCCGCCGAGGATGAAGATCTCGGTGAACACGCGCAGGGCGGAGATCGCTGACAACGTGCCGACCAACAGCATCATCGGCTTCACGGTCGGGACGGTGACGCTGAAGAAGCGCCGGACCGGGCCGGCCCCGTCGATGGCCGCGGCCTCGTACAGCGAGGCCGGTACGTTCCCGAGCGCGGCCAGGTAGAAGACCATGTAGTAGCCGAGGCCCTTCCAGACCGTCACGATCATGGCCGAGACCAGCAGCATCGTGGAGTCGGTCAGGAAGGGGACCGGTTCCGAGACCAGCCGCAGCTTCAGGAAGACCGTGTTGACCAGGCCGTCACTGCGCAGGATCCACTGCCAGATCAGACCGACCACGACCGCCGAGGCGATCACCGGTGTGTAGAACGCCGACCGGAAGAACCCGATGCCGGGAATCCTCTTCTGTACGAGCACGGCCAGCGCCAGGGGCAGGAACACCAGGCAGGGCACCACGACGACCGTGTACAGGACGCTGTTGACCAGGGCTTCCCAGAAGGCGTCGTCCTCCAGGGCCCGGACGTAGTTGTCCAGGCCGATGAAACCGCCGCCGCGCAGGATCTGCGCGTCGGTCAGCGACAGCACCACGGTGTTGACGAACGGCCAGAGGCTGAACAGCGCCACCATCCCGAGGCCCGGCAGGAGGAAGAGATAGGGGGTCCACCAGTTGCGGTGGACGAGTCCCGTCCCGGTGTCCCCTGCCCGGCCCGCGGCCCGCGCCGCGCGCCGGGCCCTGCGCCCGGCGGGTGTCTCGTCCCGGCCGGCCGTCCGGTCCGCCCGGTGCTCCACGGCATGGTCGGCCGGGCGCAGCGCTCCGGCGGCGGGGGCGCCCCCGGACCGGGCGGTGCGGGGCTCCCGGCCCCGGGCTCGGTCCTGGTTCTGGTCCTGCCCCCCGCCTGTGCCCGCTCCCGGGCCGGTGATCTGCGACATCGCGGGTGGTCGCCTACTTCTTCCGCTGCCCGGCCTGCTGGGCCAGGATCTTGTTGGCGGCTTCCTGGGCCTTGGCCAGAGCGGCCTTCGGCTCCACGTCGCCCTTGATCGCCTTCTGCATCTCCAGGACGACCGCGTCACCGATCTGGCTGGTCCACTCGACCGGGGTGTTCGCGTCGAGCTGCGCCTCGCGCAGCTCCTCCGCGCCCAGCGCCCGCGCCAGGGTCTCCGGGTCCTTGCCGTCGCCCTTGTCGGAGAAGTACGGGTCGTCCAGGCCCCTGGCGTTGGACGGGTAGATCGCGACCTCCTTGGCGAAGGCGACCTGGTTGGGTCCGTTGGTCACCCACTTGGCGAACTCCGCCGCCGCGTCGGGCGACTTGGTGTCCTTGCGGACGCCGAGCGACTGCGTGTAGATGCCGATGTGGCCGAGGACACCGGTGACGGCCTTCTGGACCTGGGTCTTCTCGTAGACCTTCGGCGCGTTCTTCCTGATGTCCCGGATGAACCCGGGTGAGCCGGGGCCGAAGACCAGTTTGTCGGCGCCGTACAGCTGGCTGATGTCGTCCGACTTGGTCAGCGACTCCTTGGGCATGGCGCCCTTGGCGTACAGCTCCCTCATCCGCTCGACCCACTCGACCGCCTTGGGGGAGTCGAAGGTGAAGGCGTCCTTCGAGCTGTTGAGGACGGGCACGCCCATCTTCTGCCAGTCACCGGGCAGCCGGCTCCTGGGGTCGGCCATGAACGCGGAGAACTCTCCGCCGGACCTCTCGGCGATCTGCTCCGAATAGTCGAAGAACTGCTCGACCGTCGTCGGTGGCTTGTTCACGTCCAGGCCGGCCTTGGCGAAGAGCTCCTTGTTGTAGGTGAGGATCTCCGGCGTCACGTACCAGGGGTACGCGAACACGCCCTCCCGGGCGGGCAGCCGGTACTGGTCCCAGGCCCCCGGGACGTACTCCTTCCGCGCCGCGGGGTCCAGCTTCGCGACGTCCGCGAGCATGCCCCGGTCGGCGAGCAGCTGGAAGCTGTCGGTGTTCAGGTTGACCACGTCCGGGAGGGCGCCGGCCTGGGCGTCCGCGACGAGCTTCTCGTTGTAGCCCTCGCCCGGCACGTCCTCCCACTCGACCTCGACGTCCGGGTACTTCTCCTCGAACGCGTCGATCACCCCCTGCACGTACGCGGTGAAGACCGGCTTGAGCTGAAGGGTGCGGAAGGTGATCCGGCCGGACACCTTCCCGGTCCTCTCGGGCTGCTTGGCATCGTTGTCATCGCCGCTGCCGCCCAGGCCGCAGCCGGCCGTCGACAGCAGTGCCGCCGCCGTGGCGAGGGAAATGGACATGCGGGTCGGGCGCCTGCGGGACATCGTGGGTCCTCCTCTTCGCACCGGCCGCGCCGCCGGTTTGCGGAACACACGATGGAGGGGAGGCGACAGGTAGTCAACAGCTCGGAGGGATAAGGTTTTTGGGTGGCGGCGAGCTGGACTGATGCGGTGAGCGAGGAGTTGACAGAAATAACCGCGGGCGATAGGACTTCTCCGCAGCTAAGGCGGTTTAGCCACCACCCGCGGCGTGATCACTAATGCGCTTTAGTTCGTACCCGGCCCGTGGCCGAAATGGGGATGGAACACGTGGACACGCGACCCGGCGGGGCTCCGGACGGCGTACCGGCCGGCGGCGGTCCCTGCGCGGAGCGGGCGGCCGGTGGTCCGGGCGGCTCCGGTGTCACGGTGACGGAGGTGACCTCGCCCAGTTTGTTCACCGGACCCGAGGACTCCCCGTCGCAGGTGGTACGGGTCGGGGTGCGCCGGGAGCGGCCGGCCGGCCCGCTGCTCGTCTCGCTCCGGGGCCCGCGGGTCCAAACGCCCCACCCCCGCTGGCTGCGGGCCGACCCCGTGGAGGCGTACGCCGGGGTCGACGCCCGGGCCGAACCCGGCGGCGCGGCGGGACCCGCCGGGCCGACGGACGTGGTCGAGGTGTCCGTCGACGTGGACGGCGCGCCGCCCGGCACCCGGCTGCCGGCCACGGCGACGGTCGCCACGCCCGACGGCCGGGTACTGGCTGCCCGCACCTGCGAGATCGTGACCGCCGAACCCGGCTGGACGGTACGGCTGGTCCCGCACTTCCACTACGACCCCCTCTGGTGGAACACCCAGGCCGCGTACACCTCGCAGTGGGACGCGCCGCTCGGGGCAGGGGAGGCGGAGAAGGGCTGGGAGTACACGGGAGTGCCGGCCTTCACCCTCGTACCGCTCCACCTCCAGCAGGCCAGGGACGACCCGGGATACCGCTTCGTGCTCTCCGAGGTCGACTACCTGAAGCCGTTCTGGGACACCCGTCCCGGGCACCGGGAGGAACTGCGGCAGTTGCTCCGGGAGGGGCGGCTGGAAATCGTCGGCGGAACGTACAACGAGCCTTCGACCAACCTCATCTCCGCCGAGACGACCGTGCGCAGCGCCCTGCACGGACTGCGCCTGCACCGGGGGGTGCTGGGCGCCGACCCGCGCACCGCGTGGCAGCTGGACGTCTTCGGCCACGACCCCTCCTTCCCCGCCCTGATGGCGGGGGCCGGACTCGACTCGGCCGTCCTCGCACGGGGCCCCCACCACCAGTGGGGCCCGATGACGGACACCTGGGGCGCCGCGCTGCGGCCCCCCACGGCCATGCAACTGCCCGCCGAGTACGAGTGGATCGGCCCCGACGGCGGAGCCGGGCTGCTGCTGCACTACCTGCCCGCGCACTACTCGGCGGGCTGGTTCTCCCACCGGGAACCCGACGCGGACGCCGCGGCGGAGAGGATCCTCGAACTCTTCGAACTGCTGCGTCGGTCCGCCGCCACCCGCAACGTCCTCATTCCCATGGGCACCGACTTCTCCTGGCCGCACCCCTGGGGCCCGCGCGTGCAACGGGAGTGGTCCGCCCGCTACACCTGGCCGAAGCTGGAGCACGCCGTTCCCCGCGAGCACTTCGCCGCCGTACGGCGCGAACTGGCGGCGCGCGGGGAACCGCCGCTGCCGGTCACCCGCGAGATGGGACCCGTCTACACCGGCAAGGACGTCACCTACGTCGATGTGAAGCAGGCGCAGCGCGCCACCGAGAACCTCCTCCAGCAGGCCGAGACCTTCGCCTCCCTCGCGTACGCGCGCGGCCTCGCCCCGTACCCGCAGGCCGCCCTGGACAAGGCCTGGCGGCACCTGCTGCACGCCGCCCACCACGACGCGGTCACCGGGACCTTCTCCGACCAGGTGTACCTGGACCTGCTGCCGACCTGGCGCGAGGCGCACGAACTGGCCGACGGGATAAGCCGGTCCGCCATGCGAGCGCTCGCGGGCGGGGCCGCTGCCGGCGGCGACGACGTCCCGGTCACCGTCTTCAACTCCCTGTCCTGGACGCGCACCGACGTCGTACGGGCCGAGGTGCCCTGGACGGACCCCTCGTACCCCGCGGTGCGCGACGACACGGGGGCGGTCCGCCCGATGCTGGTCGAGTCGGTGTCGCGGGACGGCACCGCCAGGGTCGTCTTCCTGGCCCAGGACGTGCCCGGACTCGGCCACCGGACGTGGTGGCTGGTGAGCGGGACGGGGCTGTCCGGTGGCTGGACGGAGGGCACGGGCACCGTGATACGCAACGCCTCCTACGAGGTGGAGGCGGACCCGCGGCGCGGCGGCGGCCTGTGCCGGGTCACCGAACGCGGCACCGGTCGCGAGGTGCTGACACCGGGCGAGGTCGACGAACTCGTCGTCCAGGACGAGTACCCGGCGCACCCCTTCTTCGGCGAGGGCCCCTGGCACCTGCTGCCCAAGGGGCCGGGGGAGGGCTCCGCGTCCGCCCCGGCCCACTCGATGCGCATCCTGCGGTGCCCGGTGGGGTCCCGGATCGTGGCCACCGGGCGCACCGGACCGGTGGCGTGGACCCGGACCACCACGCTGTGGGACGGCGTGGACCGGGTGGAACTGACCACCCGCGTCGACAGCTTCGAGGGTGTGGACCAGTTGCTGCGGCTGCGGGTGCCGGCCGACGTCCCGGGCGCGCTGCCGGTCGCGGAGACCGCGGCCGCCGCGGTCGGACGGGGGTTCGCCTTCCCCGGGACGGACACCGGCGCGGACCACACCCGGGCGCCATGGACGCTGGACAGCCCGTGCCTCAACTGGTTCGGGCTCTCCGCGCCGGCCCGGGTGGTGCTGAGCGCGCCCGGCGGGGAGGCGCTCGGCGTCCGGGCGCTGGGGGCAACCGAGATCGTCGTCCCGGACGCCGGGCGGCGTGACGCCGCCGGACTGCGGGAGCTGGTGGTCGCGCTGGGCGGACTGGGCGTCACCTCGACGCCCACCCGCCCGGCCGGGCCCCGCTGGGGCGATCTCGCGGTCGACAGCAGCCTCCCCGACGTCCGGATCGCCCTGGGAGGCCCGGCCGCCAACGCCTTCACGGCGGCCGTACTGCGCCAGTCCGACCCCGCGTACGCGCGGGCGGTCGCCGCCGCGAACGGCCCGGTGTGGATCCCGGCGGCCCAGCCGCTGCGAGAGGTGTGGCGGGCCGGCTGCGACCTGACCGGCGTCCGCGACCTGCCGGTGCTGGTCCTGCCCGGCCCGCCCGGCGAGGTGGCCGAGGCGCTCGCCAGCACGGGCCGCGTCGGGGCGACGCATCCCCTGCCGCACGACGGGTCCCGGGAGCACACCGCCTTCGAGGACCGGACGGTCGCCCTCCTGGTGCGCGGCACGCCCGGCTTCGCCGTCGACACCCGGGGACGGCTGCACAGCTCCCTCCTGCGCTCCTGCACCGGGCGGCCGAGCGGGGAGTGGATGGACCCGCCGCGCCGTACCGCTCCGGACGGTACTTCCTTCCAGCTCCAGCACTGGACCCACGTCTTCGAACACGCCCTGGTCAGCGGGGCGGGCGACTGGCGGAAGGCGGAACTCGTCCACCGGGGAAAGGAGTTCGGCACCCCACTCGCCGTGGTGACAGGAGCCGCACCCGGGGCCGGGACCCCGTCACCGGGCGGATCGCTCCTCCAGGTGGACGGCCTGATGGTCGAGACCGTGAAGCGGGCGGCGGACGGCGGTCTCGCGGTACGGCTCCGGGAACCCCGGGGGCGTGCCGCCGAGGGCAGCCTGCGGGCCTCCTTCCCGGTGCGCGCGGCGGCCCGGGCCGACCTGCTGGACGTACCGGGGGAGGAGATACCGGAGCGGGAGGGCGCGTTCCCGCTGGCGCTGCCCGGCAACGGCTACAGCACGGTCCATCTGGCGTTGCCGCCCCTGCCCCACGGCACCGTCGACCACGCCGAGCCGCTCCAGCCCGTCTTCACCCGCTACTGGCTGCACAACACGGGCACCGCCCCGTTCGGAGACGCCCCGTACGCGGTGACGGTCACCCACTCGGAGGTGACCGTCACCTCCAACGGCCCGGCGGGGCGGGCGCGTCTGGAGGTGCTGGCCCCGCCCGGCTGGCGGCCCGGCTGGGCCACCCGCACCGTCGCCCTGGAGCCCGGCGGACACGCCCGGTTCGCCCTCTCCGTGGAGGTGCCGGACGGCGAGCGGCCGGGAGACCACCTGGTGCGGGTCGTCGCCACGGTCGCCCCGGGGGCGGGCGCCACGGCCGGCGCGGGCGCCACCGCGCTCCTGCCCCCGGTCACCGTCGAGGACAGCCTGACGGTGACCGTTCCGGGCGGGACGGGACCGGCCCCCGGCATCGCGGTGACGGCGCCCACCGGTCCGCTCCGGGTCCGAGCCGGCGAGCGGGTACCCTTCCCCGTCCGCCTGTCGAACACGCTGCGCAGCGCCGTGCGGTGCCAGGCCCTCCTGGTTTCCCCGTACGGTGGTTGGCAACTGGCCGGGCCCCACTCGCGCGTCGTGGACGTACCGGCGGACGGCCGGGCGGAGACCGGCTTCACCGTACGGCCGCCGGCGGACACCCCGCCAGGCCGGTACTGGCTGCTGGTCAAGGCGTTCGGACAGGGCCGCATCGCCTACAGCACCGCAGTCGACGTACAGGTGACGGCGGCCGTTCCCCCGGCCGCCGCACCGGAGCAACAGGAGAGGACCCCGGGCCCATGACCGCTGCCGCGTCCGGAGACGGCGTACGGCCCCGGCCGGTCCGCCGCCCCACCATGAAGGACATCGCGCGCCGCGCCGGTGTCTCGGAGAGCGCCGTGTCCTTCGCCCTCAACGACCGCCCGGGCGTGTCCCCGCACACCCGCGCCCGGGTGCGCGAGGTCGCGGAGGAGCTGGGCTGGCAGGCCAACAGCGCCGCCCGCGCGCTCTCCGGCGAGCGGGCGGGCTGCACCGGCCTGGTACTGGCCAGGCCCGCCCATACGCTCGGGGTCGAGTCCTTCTTCCTCCAGCTCGTCTCCGGCATCCAGGAGGCGCTGTCGGCCCGCCGGGTGGCGCTCCTCTTCCAGGTGGTGGAGGACCTCGACACCGAACTTGCGGTACTGCGCCGCTGGTGGGCGGAGCGCAGGGTGGACGGTGTCCTGGTGGTGGACCCCAGGGTCGGCGACCCGCGCCCCGCCCTGCTCGCCTCCCTGGGGCTGCCGGCCGTCGTCATCGGCGGCATCGAGGCCGACGCCCACCAGGCCGGCGCCCCGCTGCCGGTCTCCAACGTGTGGGCGGACGACTCCGGGGCGATGGCCTCGGTCCTCGACCACCTGCACTCCCTCGGCCACCGGCGCATCGTGCACGTGGCGGGCATGCGCGGACTGGCCCACACCGAGCGCCGGATCCGCTCCCTGCGCGTGGAGGCGGCCCGCCGCGGTCTGCGCGAACGCGAGGTGCGCTCCGTCACCACCGACTACTCGGACGCGGAGGGCGCCGAGGCGACCCGCCGCGTCCTGGACCAGCCGGTCCGCCCCACGGCGATCATCTACGACAACGACGTGATGGCGGTCGCGGGTGCCTCGGTGGCCGCCGAACGCGGCGTGGTCGTCCCCCGCGACCTGTCGGTCGTCGCCTGGGACGACTCCGCGCTGTGCCGGGTCACCCACCCCCGGCTCACCGCCCTGGTCCGTGACACCCCGGCCTTCGGACGCCTCGCCGCGCAGGAACTCCTGGCGGTGCTGGACGGCGCCCCGGTCCGCAGCGTCCAGGGCGAACTGCCGCACCTGGAGGCGAGGGAGAGCACGGGGCCGCCACCCGCCGAGGACCGCTGAGGGCGCCCCGGCACCGCGGCCGCGGTGCCGGGGCGGCCCGGCGGCCGGTGCGGCGGCCGGCCCGGGTATCCGTGCCGCCCGGCCAACCGTCCCGGGGCGTGCCGGCCGGGGGTGCGGGCTGGTCCTTGAGTCCGGTAGGGCGGCGGTCCGGACCAGGCCGCAGGTGTCGCCGTACAGGCCCCCCGAAGGCCGCGACCGAGCCGTACACCTCGTGCCGCGGCTCCTCCGGAGCGACGCGTCTGAGTACCCGGGCTCATGTGCGCTGTCCGCCACGACGGCATGCTGACCGGCATGCGACCAACAGGACGTCAGCAACGGACGCGACGGTGGTGGGGATGAGACCGCCCGGAGGTGAGCCGTCGACGGGCCGGCAGGTCGGGGTCGGCGTGGCGCTGCTCGTTCTCGACCTGCTGGTCATCGCGTATGTGGTGATCATCCGTTACGGGATGGCGAACTGGGCTGACGCCCATGACGGGGGTGACCCACCGGACGCGCCCAGGGAGGCGTTGCGGGGAATGTGGCTCCTGGTTGGCGGCGCAGTCGTCACAGGCGGTGGCCTCCTCGCCCTGGGATGGCGTATTCCGGCTGTCGTGCAGCTGGCTGTGCTGGGGGCCGGAGCAGGACTCCTCGCCCACGTCGCCGCACACCCATAGCGGTGTGGTTACGCGCGTCCCGGCGAAGCGCGCCACTGCGCGAACGACCTGTACGCCGGCAGCCGCGTCTGCTGGGCTCCGCCGGGCCGACGGCCGACGGGACGAGAGCCCCCGCACACCCTTGCCCTCGGCATTGGTCGCCGCACAGAAAACGTCTTTGCCGTGCGGGCTCGCGTCCTTAGGCTTCGCGCATGCTCACCGTGCCCCGCCTGGAGAAGATCAGCCCCAGCAACGTCGACGCGGCGATTGCCCTGAAGGTACGCCCGGACCAGGAGCACCTGGTTGCCCCGGTCGCCCATTCCCTCGCCGAGGCATACGCGCGGCCGGACGTCGCCTGGCCCCGGCTCATATGCGACGGTGACAGGATCGTCGGTTTCCTGATGGCCTTCTTCGACATCGACTTCGCCGGTGACGGTACCGGCACCGACATCCGCTATGGCCTGTGGCGCCTGAACATCGCGGCCGGAGAGCAAGGCCGCGGCTACGGCCGCTTCGCGGTCCAGGCGGTGGCTGCCGAGATCCGCCGCCGCGGCGGCGCCCGTCTCACCGTCTGCTGGCATCCCGGTGAGAACGGTCCGGAGGACTTCTACCTCGGGCTTGGATTCCGGCTGACGGGAGAGATGAGCGGGGACCAACGTGTCGGCGAACTGGAACTGAGCTGAACGTCGCACCGCTGGACGGACCCGAGAGGGGGTGCCGGAACACGTTGCCGAGGGCGGTGTTCACCGCTCCGGAGAGCGCGGGACGGCCGGCAGGAGGACTCCCGTCCCGCGACCCCCGCGCGACCGGCGGGCGGCGCCCGGCCGACACGGTCGCGCACGCGACCGTGCACGGTCCGGCGCGGCCGGGCCCCGACGGAGGCGTCAGGCGTCAGGCATCCGCGATCTCGTCCGCCACCTGCCGCACCACGTTCATCGAGGAGTGCAGCACCTCCCGGGACGCACCGCGGGCCACCCGCAGCCTTTTCGAGCCGTAGTGGAAGAGGGCCGACGCCCCGGAGGCGTAGGCGAGCGTGAGCACGCCCGCGACGCGCTGAGGGTCCCAGACACGTTCCAGGCCGCGCAGCAGCGTCGTGTGCGCCGACCACATGGCGAGGACGCCGAACGCGCCGCCGGCGGTCAGCGCCACGATGCCCCGCTGCGCCTCCGTCAGACTCAGGGTCGCCTCCTCCCGTGCGTTGCCCATCTCCTCGCGCATCACGGTGTGAACGTCTTGAACCAACGGCTGCATGAGGCACCGGTACCCGCTGCGCGGCGGGGCATACCGGGGCCCGCGCGACCCACGGCGGCCCGCCGTCCGGGCGGGGCGGACCGGCGAGCGGTGCGGGGAATCCGGTGTACGCCTCTGCGGCCCGCTCGTGGTGCCTTCGGCACGGTCCCCGTGCCGAACCGATGGCACCCGCCGGGGCCTCGGTGGGCCGTACTCGGTCAGGAGCGGTCGGTGCCGAACACGTTCCGCGCTGCCGCCACCAGCTCCCGGCGCGCCAGGTGATGGTTCTCCTTGCGCGTCTCCCTGTCGCGGCTGGCGGCCTCCCGCTGCTGCTGCGTCCTGTGCAGAAGGAGAGCCGTGTGCTCATGGTCAAGTCCGGGAAGGTCGTTGAGGGCCTGTTCCGCGTTCACGTACTCCGGCGACGAAGCCCGTTGCGCGAGGGGGACGTGCTCATCCGCTTCCCAGAGTCTCTCGACCGCTCCCCGCGCCCGGACCGCTGCCGCATCCCCCTGCTTCGCCCGCCTGCGCAGCTCCTTCCAGGCGCGCTCGGCGGGGGCGGACCGCTGAGCCGTCCAGTACATGCGGCCCACGGCCTTGCGGACATCGTCGATGGGGACGAGGAGCGCCGCCGGCGCCCCCAATTCGGCCTCGGCGTGGGCGAGTGTGAACGCGTGCCAGCGCCGTCGGGTGTCCGACAGGGAGTCGGTGGTGTAAAGCTGGTCCGCGGCCTCCATGCATTCGCTGGCGGCTCGGAGGTAAACCGCCAGAAGCGACCAGCGGCGGTCGTACAGAGCCTGATGGTGCGTGGCCTGTGCCGCTATCCGGGCGGCCTGTTGGGCTGCGTTGGCCTGAGCCTGGCCGCCACGTGCCTGGACCCACCCGCCGAGCACCGTTCCCAGAGCCGTGCCGCCCACGGCGACGGCCCCGATCAACGCCGAAGTGATACTTGCGTCCACGTGATGCCCCCTGATCCCCGTCGTGAGTAATGCCGCGTTACCCGGCTGCGGGAACACGGCAAACGACGGTAGCCGTGTGCGCATCCTGTCCGCCGTGCGCCTTGCGGAGACGGACAGCGTCGGGCTGTCCCCCTCGCCGGGCCGCTGCCCGACCGGCTGCCTCTGAACGGCCGGCCCGCGCCCCGGCCCGCCCCCCCAAGGCCGCCTCGCGCGAACGGATCGCCGCGTCCCGCCCATCCGCGGTTTCCACCGCCCCGGCCTGGACGACTGCGTGGCCGCGGCCGTCCCGGACGCGGACCGCGACATGGATTGCGGCACCGGCTGCGCACCGATACCGCCCTGGTCCGGGACGAACGCACCATTTCCTTGACGCGCCGACCGGAGCGGGCACCGCACACGCGAACGGCTCCCACCCCGCGAAAAGGGGGGGAGCCGTCCGAGTCGGTCGGGCAACGTATGCCCTCAGCGGGTCACGCGTGACGGTGCGAGTGCCGGTTGCCGGCGATGAGGCGGTAGATGAGGAGCAGGATGACGGAGCCGATGATCGCGGCGATCCAGGTGGAAAGGTCGAAGAATCCGTCGATGGAGTCGACGCCGAAGATGACCTTGCCGAGCCAGCCGCCGAGCAGACCGCCGGCGATGCCGATGAGCATGGTGATGATGATGCCGCCGGGGTCCTTACCCGGCATCAGGGCCTTGGCGATGGCGCCGGCGAGCAGACCGATGATGATCCACGCGATGATGCCCATGGTGCGTCTCCGTCTCGTCGCATAAAGAATGTGTTAGCAGACCGTCTGCACCGTTCCGGCTCGAACAAACATGTTTCCTTCATGCCGCGCCCCGGTAGCCCGCCGACACGGTACGACTGCGAGCGGCGCATGCCCGTCCCCGCAGGCCGCAGCCGCGCCCGGCGCCGCTCACGGCAGTGCCCCGGCGGCCGGGCGAACCCGTGGCGGCCCGTGGGCCCGCGCCGACGCCACCGGAATTCAGCGCGGACGCGCCGGCACCTCGGCCGGGACCCTGGTGAAGGAGGCTGTGCGCGGCTGCCGCTGGGGAGACGGTCGTACGGCGAAGGGTCCGGCGCCCCGTCCGGTCGCCGGACCGCCGGGCTCGCCGGCCGCCAGGGGGCAGCTTTTCAGACCAGGGCGTTCTCTGCCTGGGCGGTGCGCTTGTTCGCCCGCCCCGCCGACCGCTCGCCGTCGGCTCGCGACCCGGACCTGCAACTTTGACATGCGGCTTCCGCTCAGGGACCACTTCGCCGTCGGCGCGGCCGCTACACAACAGCCGTGCACGCGAGATGCCCGGCTGGGCAATCCCAGCCGAGCATCTCGGGCGAATCGTCAGCGCTCAGAGAAGGTCGAGGTCGAGGTCGACACCCGCCCCCGTCTCGGCCTCGGCCTCGTTCGCGGCCAGGGTGTCCTCGCCGCTGCAGATCTGCTGGACCGCGACCGCGGTCGCCGGGCCGCTACCGAGGACCGTGATGGGCCCGGTCGCGACGTTGATGAGGCCGAGCTGGAACGTGTCCTGGCTGATCTCGGACTGCTGGTCGCACACGACCACGTTGCCGTCCTTGCCCGTGCCGTCCTGGTCGCCGTAGGCCGCGGCGGCACCGGCCCCGAGCATGCTGAAGCTCCCGAGCATGGCAGCTACCAGGGCGGCGTTGCGAAGCTTGCGCACAACATCTCCACTTCCGTCGAAGTCGACATCATCAGTGATGGATGGAATCGGACAGAAAAGTACGTTAAGCCCCCTTTGTGCCATTTTGCGCATAACACGCCGACGGCGAGGCGAACCTGTTGCGCGGCCGGGTGTAGGGCCACGACCGTGACGGCCCCGACTCCGGGCCCGAGCCGGGCCTGGGCCCGTGCCCAGGCCGCAGCCACGCCGCGCTGGTCGGCAGGCCGCTGAACGGGCTGCCGCTGGACGTCACGGCCCGCTCCCGTGACCTGGGCGGGGCGTGCTCCGGATGGGGGAGCGGTGCTTCCTTCGGCGCTCCTCGCACGCCCGCGCGCGGCGCGGCACCGACCGGCCGCGGCCGCCCCCCACTTCCGCGGCACCCATCCCGAAGCTCCGGAGCTCTTCGGAGACCTCGCGGACCAAGGACTGTGGAGAGAGGGTTCCAGGCGCTCGGTGGCGACCTGGTCGTGATCGACGCCGCCGACCGGCCGCCGTACCCGCTCGGGGCGCGCGTCGAGCGGTGCGTCGCCCGGAAGCCGGCGACCGGTCGATCGAGGGCCTCTTCGAGGACCTGGTCCTTTCGAGGCCGGCGACGCCGGGTTCGCCTGGCTTCTTGAGGGGGCCGTCTCCGACTCTTGGGGTCAGCCGGCGGCGCGGCACAGGCTGGCTTCGGATGCGTCCAGGTAGCGGTCGCTGTAGTCCGTGCCGAGTCCGGCGGTCGGCAGGATCGCCTGGGCCTTGTCGTCGCGCATCAGGGCGGTGCGACCGTTGAGGGCTTCGGTGAACAGCAGGGGGACGATCCTCGCCGCGTGGGTCTGCGGGGAGGGACCGGCCAGTCCGGCCACGGCTTCGCCAGGCGGTGCGCGAGGCTGCCCTCGCCCAGGCGGCTGGAGCGGATGTCGGTCCTGATCAACCCCGGTGGCCGGCCGTGAGAGCGAGCCGTTGGTGCTCCTGCCGGGCGGCCGGCCCCAGGCCTGACGGCACGAACCCGTCCGCGCCGTGGTCGGGCGACATCAGGGCGGTCCTCCGCAGCGGCAGGCACGGAGCCTTCGTGCCTCCTGCGGTGGCACATGAGGTGCGAAGTTCCGGCGCGATACCTGATGTGAACACGTATTTAGGCCATGTTTATTTGGCTGGTTCCGGGTATTCGTCGGACGAGGGCGTTGATCTTCGACGCGGCTTCTCCTCGCGGAGCGCATCGAGCACTCCCGGCGACAGAATGGATGCACCACCATGAGCATGGAAAACCCCCTCGGTAACCCGGCCCACCACTCGGGCGCCGACCCTGTCGGGCATCGTCCCCGTCGTCTGTCGACCGAGACGAAGTCGGCCCTGAAGACGACCGAGTTCTTCATCTACCTCGCTTCCGTGGTCGCGGTCCTCATCGCTTCCATGGTGGTGGGCACCGAAGAGGGACACACCGACTATTTCCGCGCCGACAAGGCATGGCTGTACATCGTGATCCTGACCGTTGGCTACATGATCAGCCGTGGTCTGGCCAAGTCCGGCAGTCGTGACCCCTACGACGAGTCCCACTGATCCCGGTTCCGGGCTGAACCCCGTCGACCTGGTTCGACGGCGGTCGCACCCCCGCCCGGACGAGTGGTTGCCGCAGGACGCTGTGCTGGGCCCGTCCCGGTGACCCCGCCTCCCGGCCCCGCTCGACCCAGCAGAAGGCCCCCGGCATGATCTTGCCGGGGGCCTCGCTCGCGTCCGGGTCGGGGGCGGGACGTGCTTCTGCCGTTCCACCGCATGCATGCTGAGCGCCGCTCCCGTCCATGCATACGCCCACATCGCCCTGACGTCACCGTGGCCGACGTGCCGGAGTTCGGGGGAGGCGCGCGGCCTTTCCTCCCCGGCCCGACCGCAGCCGGCGCGGCCGAGCCGTGCGCCGGACTCGCGATTACCTTACGGAGTGGTCGGAACCGCCGGGCAGGCCGGCGAAGACGGCGCGGGTTTCCTCGGTGGTGGCGCTGGCGACCTCGGTGGCGCTGCGCTCGACGCCGACGGTGCAGGCCGGCATGTGGTCGCGGCGCCGGGCCGGCCGGCCGGTGCGTACCGGTTGATCAGCGTCCACCGCCGGCCGCGGCAGTCCTCCGTCGGCCGGGGTCGCCTTGCGTCGGCCCGCCCCCGTCGTGCCGGGTGGGCGCCCATGCGGGGGCCGGAGCCGACGGGTCAGGACGGCGACGACCCGCGACGACGTGCCCGTCGCGCTCGAAGGCGACGGTGGGAACCGCGCAGTGAGCCGATCGGGGGTGGGTGCGGCCGGCACCGGACCGCCGGGCCGTGCCCCGGGACATCACGATCCGGTCAAGAGGTGCCTGGGGAGTCTTGCTTTACCGTCGTGTAATCGATTCCATGCACCTGTCGGTGTAATCGATTCCACGAGCACTCGCCGAGCACTCGCCGAGTGCTCGCACAACTGATCCACAAGGAGGTGGAGCGGCGGTGGCCAGCATCAAGGACGTCGCAGCCGAGGCCGGCGTCTCCGTCGCCACGGTCTCGCGCGTACTGAACGACCACCCGTCGGTCAGCGCCGACGCACGCACCCGCGTGCGGGCCGCCGTCGAGACCCTGGGCTACCGCCCGAACGCCGTGGCCCGCTCGCTGCGCACCGACCAGACCCACACCCTCGGCCTGGTCATCAGCGACGTACTGAACCCGTACTTCACCGAACTGGCCCGCTCCGTCGAGGAGGAGGCCCGCGCGCTCGGCTACAGCGTCATCATCGGCAACGCCGACGAGCGGCCCGACCTCCAGGACCACCACGTACGCAACCTCCTGGACCGCCGGATCGACGGCCTGCTCGTCTCCCCGACGGACGGCGGCTCGCCGCTGATGCTGGACGCCGCCCGGGCCGGGACGCCCATGGTGTTCGTGGACCGGTGGATCCCGGGCGTGGACGTGCCGGTCGTCCGGGCGGACGGGCGGGCCGCCGTACGGGACCTCGTGGCGCATCTGCACGGGCTCGGGCACCGGCGGCTCGCGATCATCGCGGGCCCGGCGGCGACCACGACCGGCCAGGAACGCGTCGAGGCCTTCCGGGAGGCGCTCGGCGCGTACGGGCTCGAACTGCCCGACGCCTACACAGGGCAGGGCGACTTCCAGGCCGAGAGCGGCCGCCGGGTCACCGAGGGATTCCTCGCACTGGCCGAGCCGCCCGAGGTCGTGTTCGCGGCCGACAACCTGATGGCGCTCGGCGCGCTGGACGCGGTACGCGCGCGTGGCCTGCGCGTACCGGACGACCTCGCGCTGGCCGCGTTCGACGACATCCCGTGGTTCGTCCACACCGATCCGCCGATCACGGCGATCGCCCAGCCGACGGGCGAGCTGGGCCGGGCCGCCGTACGGGCCCTTGTCGACCGCATCGAGGGACGGCCCGGCGAGTCCGTCACCCTCCCCGCCCGCCTCGTCGTACGCCGCTCCTGCGGCGAGAACCCCGACGAGAACCCCGCAACGAACAGGAGCCAGTCGTGAGCAACGCGGACGAGTTGCTGCGCATCGAGGGCCTACGCAAGACCTTCCCGGGCGTGGTGGCGCTGGACGGTGTCGACTTCGACCTGCGCCGGGGCGAGGTGCACGTGCTGCTCGGTGAGAACGGCGCGGGCAAGAGCACCCTCATCAAGATGCTTTCCGGCGCCTACACCCCCGACGCCGGGCGGATCCTGGTCGGCGGTGAGGAGACGCGCATCCAGGGTGCGCAGGACTCCGAGCGGCTCGGGATCGCCACCATCTACCAGGAGTTCAACCTCGTGCCCGACCTGACGGTCGCCGAGAACATCTTCCTGGGGCGCCAGCCGCGCCGCTTCGGCATGATCGACCGGAAGCGGATGGAGGCGGACGCCGAGGTCCTCCTGACACGGGTGGGCGTGAGCGTGTCACCCCGCGCGCGGGTGAGGGAACTGGGCATCGCCCGCCTGCAGATGGTCGAGATCGCCAAGGCGCTCAGCCTGGACGCGCGCGTGCTGATCATGGACGAGCCGACGGCCGTGCTCACCTCCGGGGAGGTCGAGAAGCTCTTCGCGATCGTGCGCAGGCTGCGCGAGGACGGCGTCGGGATCGTCTTCATCACGCACCACCTGGAGGAGATCGCCGCCCTGGGCGACCGGGTGACCGTCATCCGCGACGGCCGGAGCGTCGGGCAGGTCCCGGCCTCCACGCCCGAGGACGAGCTCGTACGGCTGATGGTGGGGCGCTCGATCGAGCAGCAGTACCCGCGCGAACGCGCCGACCCCGGCGCCGCGTTGCTGTCCGTCGAGGGGCTCACCCGGGACGGTGTCTTCCACGACGTCAGCTTCCAGGTGCACGCCGGCGAGGTCGTCGGCATCGCGGGGCTCGTCGGAGCCGGCCGTACGGAGGTCGTACGGGCGGTCTTCGGGGCCGACGCGTACGACCGGGGCACCGTGGAGGTCGCCGGCACCCCGATCGCCAAGTACGACGTCAACGCGGCGATGACCGCCGGCATCGGGCTCATCCCGGAGGACCGCAAGGGGCAGGGCCTGGTGCTGGACGCGTCGGTCGAGGAGAACCTCGGCCTGGTGACGCTGCGGTCGGCCACGCGCGCGGGCCTCGTCGACCTCAAGGGCCAGCGCGAGGCCGCCGCGCGGATCGCCGACCAGCTCGGCGTGCGGATGGCCGGACTCGGCCAGCACGTGCGGACACTCTCCGGCGGCAACCAGCAGAAGGTCGTCATCGGCAAGTGGCTGCTCGCCGACCCCAAGGTGCTGATCCTCGACGAGCCGACGCGCGGCATCGACGTCGGCGCCAAGGTCGAGATCTACCAGCTCGTCAACGAACTCACCGCCGCCGGCGCGGCCGTCCTGATGATCTCCAGCGACCTCCCCGAGGTGCTCGGCATGAGCGACCGGGTGCTGGTGATGGCCCAGGGCCGGATCGCCGGTGAACTCTCCGCCGGCGAGGCGACCCAGGACGCCGTGATGGCACTCGCCGTCAGCAGCCCGACGACCCCGAACACGACCGGAACGGAGGCCTCCCGTGGCCACTGACACGCTCAAGAGCACGACGGGCGCGGGTGGCGCCCCGGGGCGCCTGCGCCGCCTCCTGCTCGACAACGGCGCGCTCACCGCGCTCATCGTCCTCGTCATCGCGATGTCGGCGCTGTCCGGTGACTTCCTGACGACGGACAACCTCCTCAACGTCGGCGTCCAGGCGGCCGTGACCGCCATCCTCGCCTTCGGCGTGACCTTCGTGATCGTCTCCGCGGGCATCGACCTGTCGGTCGGCTCGGTCGCCGCGCTGTCGGCCACGGTCCTCGCCTGGAGCGCCACCTCGGCGGGCGTTCCGGTCTTCCTGGCCGTACTCCTCGCCATAGCGACGGGCATCGTCTGCGGACTGGTCAACGGCGTCCTCATCTCCTACGGCAAGCTGCCGCCGTTCATCGCCACACTGGCCATGCTGTCCGTGGCCCGCGGCCTTTCCCTCGTCATCTCCGAGGGCTCCCCGATCGCCTTCCCCGACTCCGTCTCCCACCTCGGGGACACGCTCGGCGGCTGGCTGCCCGTGCCGGTGCTGGTGATGGTCGTCATGGGCCTGATCGCCGCCTTCGTACTCGGCCGGACCTACATCGGCCGCTCCATGTACGCGATCGGCGGCAACGAGGAGGCCGCGCGGCTGTCCGGCCTGCGCGTGAAGAAGCAGAAACTCGCCATCTACGCCTTCTCCGGCGTCTTCGCCGCCGTCGCCGGTGTCGTCCTCGCCGCCCGGCTGTCCTCCGCGCAGCCGCAGGCCGCCGACGGCTACGAACTGGACGCGATCGCCGCGGTCGTCATCGGGGGCGCCTCCCTCGCGGGCGGTACGGGCAAGGCGTCCGGCACGCTGATCGGCGCGCTGATCCTGGCCGTGCTGCGCAACGGGTTGAACCTGCTGAACGTCTCCGCGTTCTGGCAGCAGGTCGTCATCGGTGTCGTCATCGCACTGGCGGTGCTGCTCGACACTGCCCGCCGCAAGGCCGGGGCGACGCCGGTCGCGGCCGGCACCGGCGGCGACAAGGGCAGGCAGGCGGCGACCTACGCGCTCGCGGCCGTGGTCACCGTCGCGATCGTCGGTGCCACGTCCTTCCTGCACAACGGCTCCTCCGCCACGAGCAACCCGAAGATGGGCCTGTCGCTGTCCACCCTCAACAACCCCTTCTTCGTGCAGATCCGGGCGGGCGCCCAGGCCGAGGCGGAGAAGCGGGGCGTGGACCTGACCGTCACGGACGCCCAGAACGACGCGTCCCAGCAGGCCAACCAGCTGCAGAACTTCACCAGTGCCGGCCTCGGCGCGATCATCGTCAACCCGGTGGACTCGGACGCGGCCAGCAACTCGGTGAACCTGGCCGACAAGGCGAAGATCCCGGTCATCGCGGTGGACCGGGGCGTCAACAAGGCCCCGGTGGACACGCTCGTCGCCTCCGACAACGTCGCCGGCGGTGAACTCGCCGCCAAGACCATCGCCGACAAGCTGGGCGGCAAGGGCAAGATCGTGATCCTTCAGGGCCAGGCCGGCACCTCCGCCGCCCGCGAGCGCGCCCAGGGCTTCGCCAACGGCCTCAAGGCCCACCCGGGCATCCAGGTCGTGGCCCAGCAGCCCGCCGACTTCGACCGCACCAAGGGCCTCGACGTGATGTCGAACCTGCTCCAGGCCCACCCGGACGTCCAGGGCGTCATCGCCGCGAACGACGAGATGGCCCTCGGCGCGATCAAGGCGCTGGGCTCCAAGGCCGGCAGGTCGGTGTCGGTGGTCGGCTTCGACGGCACGCCCGACGGGCTCAAGGCGGTCGAGGGCGGCACGCTGTACGCGTCCGTGGCGCAGCAGCCGTCCCAGCTCGGCAGGATCGCCGTGGACAACGCCCTGAAGGCGCTCCAGGGCAAGAAGGTCGAGGAGACGGTGAAGGTGCCGGTGAAGGTGGTCACGAAGGCGAACGTGGCCGGCTTCAGCGGCTGACAGTCGGGGAACGGCCGGGGGGGGGCACACCCCCAGGGGCCGACCCCCCAAATCACACAAGGGGGGTCAAAAACAAAAAACAAAAAAAAACAAAAGGAAAAAAGAAGGAGGAGGAAAAA
>NZ_JBFAGV010000017.1:0-133175 GCF_040653855.1 Streptomyces sp. NPDC050856
GTCCACGACGGCGACCTTGCGGCGGGAGCGGCCGAGGAGCAGGGCGGTGTTCAGTCCGGCGGCGCCGGCGCCGATGACGACGGCGTCGTAGAGGGTGTCGGTCGGTACGTTGTTCGGGTGCTGCGAATCGCTCATGGGCGATCACCTCCGCGCACAGAGTGCGCCCGTAACCCGAAAGCGGCAATCTTTGTTGCCAGTTCCGGGACGAGCGCGGTGCAATGGGCGGCGTGGAGCACTCAGTCGACATCGCCCAAGCCCTGTCCGAGGTCGGTCCCCGTCTCAAGCGGCTGCGCACCCAGCGGGGAGTGACCCTGGCGGCGCTCTCCGAGGCCACCGGAATCTCCAAGAGCACCCTCTCCCGCCTGGAGTCGGGCCAGCGCCGCCCCAGCCTGGAACTCCTGCTGCCCATCTCGCAGGCCCACAAGGTCCCGCTGGACGAACTCGTGGGCGCCCCCGAGGTGGGCGACCCCCGCATCCGCCTCACGCCCAAGCGGGTGGACGGCAACACGATCCTGCCCCTGACCCTCCAGCCCGGCCCCCTCCAGACGTACAAGATGGTCATCCCGGCCGCCGGCAGCGCACCGGAGCTCTGCACCCACGAGGGCTACGAGTGGCTGTACGTGCTGTCCGGCCGCCTGCGCCTGATCCTGGCCGACCACGACCTGATCCTCGGCCCCGGCGAGGTCGCCGAGTTCGACACCCGTCTGCCCCACTGGTTCGGCAGCACGGGCGACGCCCCGGTGGAGGTCCTCAGCCTCTTCGGCCGCCAGGGCGAACGGATGCACGTCCGCGCCAAACCCCGCCCCCGGCACACCCCCGAGCCTTGAACGCGCCCCCGCCGCCGGAACGCGCCGGGGCCCCGCCGACTCCGGTGCGGAGTGGGCGGGGCCCCGGAAAGGGCGCGCGACGCGCGGCCGTCCTAGAGGTCGAAGTACAGCTCGAACTCGTGCGGGTGCGGGCGCAGCTGGATCGGGGCGATCTCGCTGGTGCGCTTGTAGTCGATCCACGTCTCGATCAGGTCGGACGTGAAGACGCCACCCGCCTGCAGGTACTCGTTGTCCTGTTCCAGGGCTTCGAGGACCGCCGGGAGGGAGGTCGGGACCTGCGGGACGCCCGCGTGCTCCTCGGGGGCCAGCTCGTAGAGGTCCTTGTCGATCGGCTCGGCCGGCTCGATCTTGTTCTTGATGCCGTCGAGGCCGGCCAGCAGCAGGGCCGAGAAGGCCAGGTACGGGTTGGACGACGGGTCCGGGGCGCGGAACTCGACGCGCTTGGCCTTGGGGTTCGAGCCGGTGATCGGGATACGCATCGCCGCGGAGCGGTTGCGCTGCGAGTAGACCAGGTTCACCGGGGCCTCGAAGCCGGGGACCAGGCGGTGGTAGGAGTTCACCGTGGGGTTGGTGAAGGCCAGCAGCGACGGCGCGTGCTTGAGGATGCCGCCGATGTAGTAGCGGGCGGTGTCCGAGAGGCCCGCGTAACCCTGCTCGTCGTAGAACAGCGGGTCGCCGCCCTGCCAGAGGGACTGGTGGACGTGCATGCCGGAGCCGTTGTCGCCGAAGATCGGCTTCGGCATGAAGGTCGCGGTCTTGCCGTTGCGCCAGGCGACGTTCTTCACGATGTACTTGAAGAGCATCAGGTCGTCGGCCGCGGCGAGCAGCGTGTTGAACTTGTAGTTGATCTCCGCCTGGCCGGCGGTGCCGACCTCGTGGTGCTGGCGCTCGACCTGGAGGCCGGCGGCCTCCAGCTCCAGGGAGATCTCGGCGCGCAGGTCGGCGAAGTGGTCCACCGGCGGGGCGGGGAAGTAGCCGCCCTTGTAGCGCACCTTGTAGCCGCGGTTGTCCTCGACCGCACCGGTGTTCCAGGCGCCGGCCTCGGAGTCGATGTGGTAGAAGCCCTCGTTCGCGGCGGTGTTGAAGCGCACCGAGTCGAAGACGTAGAACTCGGCCTCGGGGCCGAAGTACGCGGTGTCCGCGATGCCGGTGGAGGCGAGGTAGGCCTCGGCCTTCTTCGCGATGTTGCGCGGGTCACGGCTGTACTGCTCGCCCGTGATCGGGTCGTGGATGAAGAAGTTGATGTTCAGCGTCTTGTCGCGGCGGAACGGGTCCAGGCGCGCCGTCGACAGGTCCGCGCGCAGCGCCATGTCGGACTCGTGGATCGCCTGGAAGCCGCGGATGGAGGAGCCGTCGAAGGCGAGCTCCTCGGACGGGTCGAACGCCGTGGCCGGGATCGTGAAGTGCTGCATGACACCGGGAAGGTCGCAGAACCTGACGTCGACCATCTTCACGTCGTTGTCGGCGATGTACTTCTTGACGTCGTCGGCGTTCTGGAACATCCAACTCCTCCTACTCCCACCCGGGGAGGGGCGGGGTTGCAGCTCGGTCGTGCGGCCAGTGCGGTGGCCCACGCTGTCTCCGACCCTAGGCACGCGGGATTTCTCAGGCATGACCCATTTGTTTCGCCCAAGTTAACCGGCGCGCGCCCGGGTGTCGCGCGACACCGCGCCCGGGTCCGCGCCCGGGACCGCCCGCGTACCCGGGCGGAAGTGATCGAAACGGGCGCAGTACCGTTGACGGGTGGACAACAGGCAAGCAATCGGATCGTGGCTCTCCGGGCCGCGCGCGGCAGCCGAGGAGATGGGTGCCGACTTCGGCTACCGGGGCGAGCGCCTCGGTCTGCCGGAGCAGGGGCCGGGCGCCATCGCCCCGCTCGGGCGGCGCTTCGGCGCGCTCTTCCTCGACTGGACGCTCTGCATGGTGATCGCATACGGGCTGATCGCACGGGGTGACGGGAACAGCGCCGGCAACTGGGCCGTGATCGTTCTCTTCGTCCTGAGCGTGCTCACCGTCGGTACGCTCGGCAGCACTCCCGGCAAGTGGCTGTTCGGGCTGCGGGTCATCTCCGTGGACGGCGAGCGCCTCGGCGCCGGCCGGGTGATCGTACGCAGCGCGCTGCTCTGTCTGGCGCTTCCCGCCCTGGTCTGGGACCGCGACGGCCGCGGCCTGCACGACCGCCTCTCGCACGCCGTGCAGGTGCGGAGCCGGTAGACGGGCCCGCGCGAGCGGGTACGCACGGACGGACGAGAGGGGCTCCCCGGCGACGGGCCGGGGAGCCCCTCTCGTCCGTCCGTGCGCGACGTCAGCGCATCTTGCCGCCGCGCGGCATCCGCGTGCCCTTCGGCATCGGTCCCTTGGGCAGCGGCATGTTGCTCATCAGGTCGCCCATCGCCCGCAGCCGGTCGTTGGCCGTCGTCACCTGGGGGCCGCTGAGCACCCGGGGCAGCTTCAGCATCGTCGTACGCAGCTTCTTCAGCGGGACCTGGCCCTCGCCGGTGCCCACCATGATGTCGTGCACCGGGACGTCCACCACGATGCGGGCCATCCGCCTCTTCTCGGCCGCCAGCAGCGTCCTGAGCCGGTTGGGGTTGCCCTCGCCCACCAGGACGATGCCCGCCTTGCCGACGGCGCGGTGCACGACGTCCTGGTTGCGGTTCATCGCCACCGCCGGGGTGGTCGTCCAGCCGCGGCCCACGTTCTCCAGGACGGCGGCGGCCGCGCCGGGCTGGCCCTCCATCTGCCCGAAGGCCGCCCGCTCGGCGCGGCGCCCGAAGACGATCGCCATCGCGAGGAAGGCCAGCAGGAAGCCCAGGATGCCCAGGTAGATGGGATGACCGATCAGGAAGCCGATCGCGAGGAGGACGCCGAAGACGACGATCCCCACGCCCGCGAGGACCAGACCGACCCTGGGGTCGGCCTTCCGGGTCATCTTGTACGTCAGGGCGATCTGCTTCAGTCGCCCGGGGTTCGCAGCAGCGTCACCGCTGTCTGAGTTTGCCTTCCTCGCCATGCTCTGAAGTTTACGTGGCCCGCGAGGCGTGGCCAGCCACGGCCTCCAGTACGTGCTGCGCCTCCACCCGGTCCCTGGCCCGGCGCCGGTCCTCCAGCACGGAGGTCCAGGCGTTGCGGCGGGCGGTGCGCTGTCCGCCGCCCAGCAGCAGGGCCTCGACCGCGCGCAGGGCGTCGGCGACGGACGGGAGGGCGTTGACGTGTACCTCGCGTACCTCACGTACGTCGGATGCCTCGCGGACGGTGCGGACAGTGCGTACGGGACGGGTCGCGGCCTGCATGTCGGAGGTCCCCCTCGGAGCGGGTTCGGCGGGAACGGCTGCGGTGCGTGGAGCCAGCGTCACTGATTGGTGTTACCAGGGCGTGACCGACCGGTCAAACACCGATGAAACGCCGGTGGGCGCTCCCCGAATCCTGACGCGGCCCGCACACCTCCGCCACCTGCGGAGAACGTGCGGGCCGCGCCGAACGGGCCACTACTGGCCGGTAATGACTTGTGCGCCAATTCACGCGGCCGCTTGGCCGCGGCGGTCCATCGCCTGCTGGAAGAGGCGTCCGGCGCGGTAGGAGGACCGGACCAGCGGACCCGACATCACGCCCGAGTAGCCGATCTCCTCGGCCTCCTCCTGGAGCTCCACGAACTCCTGCGGCTTGACCCAGCGCTCCACCGGGTGGTGTCGCACCGAGGGGCGCAGGTACTGAGTGATCGTGATCAGCTCGCAACCCGCGTCGTACAGGTGCTGGAGCGCCTCACTGACCTCCTCGCGGGTCTCGCCCATGCCGAGGATCAGGTTCGACTTGGTGACCAGACCGGCCGCGCGGGCCTCCGTGATCACCTTCAGGGAGCGCTCGTAGCGGAAACCCGGACGGATCCGCTTGAAGATCCGCGGCACCGTCTCCACGTTGTGCGCCAGCACCTCGGGGCGGGCGGAGAAGACCTCGGCGAGCTGTTCCGGTACCGCGTTGAAGTCCGGGATCAGCAGCTCGACCTTGGTGTGGCCGCCCTCGCGGCCGGCGGTCATCGCGTGGATCTGCCGCACCGTCTCCGCGTACAGCCAGGCGCCGCCGTCCTCCAGGTCGTCGCGCGCGACGCCGGTGATGGTGGCGTAGTTCAGGTCCATGGCGACGACCGACTCGCCCACGCGGCGCGGCTCGTCCCGGTCCAGCGCCTCCGGCTTGCCCGTGTCGATCTGGCAGAAGTCACAGCGCCGGGTGCACTGGTCACCGCCGATGAGGAAGGTCGCCTCGCGATCCTCCCAGCACTCGAAGATGTTGGGACAGCCCGCCTCCTGGCAGACGGTGTGCAGACCCTCGCTCTTGACGAGCTTCTGCAGCTGGTTGTACTCGGGGCCCATCTTCGCCCGAGTCTTGATCCACTCGGGCTTGCGCTCGATGGGGGTCTGGCTGTTGCGGACCTCCAGGCGCAGCATCTTGCGTCCGTCGGGTGCGACTGCGGACACGGCTGGCTCCTACGGCTTCGATTCCTCGGCGAACACCAGGGTACGCCCGATAAAAGTGTGGCCTTGCGTCCGGCCAACCTCAGGCCGGCGAGACCCATTCCCAGGCGCGGCCTAGGTGGCCGCGGTGGCGCCGGCCGACACGGCCGGTGCCGGCGCGGGCGCCGGTGCCGCCGGCTCCGCCCGCCCGGTCTCGCGCGGCTGGAGCTCGGCGTTCTCCAGTACGTCCCGCAGGTGGCGCTCGGCCACCGGCAGCACCTCGGCGACGGTCACCTCGCGGCCCAGCTCCTGGGCGAGGGACGTCACGCCCGCGTCCCGGATGCCGCACGGCACGATCCGGTCGAACCAGGTGTTGTCCGGGTTCACGTTCAGAGCGAACCCGTGCATGGTGACGCCCTTGGCCACGCGGATGCCGATCGCCGCCAGCTTGCGGTCCTCACGGCGCTGGCCGGCGTTGGACGGGGCGTACTCGGGGCCGTTCAGCCTCGGGTCGAACTCCTCGTCGTGCAGCCGCGGGTCGAAGTCCAGGGACAGGCCGCCCGGCGACGGCCGCGCCGACACCGGGTCCCCCAGCACCCACACACCGCTGCGGCCCTCGACCCGGCTGGTCTCCAGGCCGAATTCGGCCGCCGTGCG
Organism: Streptomyces sp. NPDC050856; assembly: GCF_040653855.1. NCBI lineage: Bacteria > Bacillati > Actinomycetota > Actinomycetes > Kitasatosporales > Streptomycetaceae > Streptomyces > Streptomyces sp. NPDC050856. The sequence continues at coordinate 5,933 of NZ_JBFAGV010000017.1, forward strand.
GATCAGGGCCTCCTCCAGGCGGCGCACGTGGGCCACGACGTCCACCGGGCGGGGCAGCTTCATGATCGGGTAGCCGACGAGCTGACCGGGGCCGTGCCAGGTGATCTTGCCGCCGCGGTCCACGTCCACGACGGGGGTGCCGTCCAGCGGGCGCTCACCCGGCTCGGTGCGCCGGCCGGCCGTGTACACGGGCGGGTGCTCCAGCAACAGGCAGGTGTCCGGGATCTCGTCCGCGAAGCGGGCGGCGTGGACCTCACGCTGCTGGTCCCACGCCCTCCGGTACTCGACGGCCTCCTCGCCGAACCCCAGCCGGACGAAGTGCAGCTCACTCACGGCAAACGCCTCCTCTTGTGTGCGCCCTCGCCACTGTACGGCCGTCACGGCGGCGGCGGTCGGGCAGGTCGACGGCGTCAGCGCCGCCCCAATCCTCACACGATCGGATGAATGTGGGGCGAAGGTGGCGGTACGGACGTCCCGGGCGGTTAAATTCGCGCCGTTCCAAGGGGCTGGCACCCCGGCCCGGAAGGCAGGAGACCGTACAGCTGATGACGGATCGACCCCCGCAGCGCACGCCCAACCGCCAGCTCGCCGCCCTGATCGCCGAAGCCGGGTTCTCCAACGCGGGCCTCGCCAGGCGGGTGGACCAACTCGGACTCGAACACGGCCTCGACCTGAGGTACGACAAGACCTCGGTGACCCGGTGGCTGCGCGGGCAGCAACCGCGCGGCACCACACCGGCGCTCATCGCCGAGGTCTTCACCCGCCGCCTGGGCAGACGCCTGTCCGCCCAGGACCTCGGGCTGGACGCCTGCGCCCCGGTGTACGCGGGTCTGGAGTTCGCGGCCACGCCCGACGAGGCGGTCGACATCGTCAGCGGGCTGTGGCGCAAGGACTCCGGCAGCCACGCCGAGCTGCGCAAGATCGCCTTCACCCCGGCCGGTCTGGTGGTGCCCAGCCGCGACTGGCTGATCGGCCGGCCCGACGACCGGGTGGGGCGCGGCGACGACCGGACGGGCCGGGGCGACGTCCCGCAGCAGACCGCACCGGGCCCCCGGCCCCCGGCCCGCGTCCCGCCCCAGGGACGGCCGTCGGTGCCCCGCCAGCGGTGCCCCGAGCGCTCCACCGACCGGGTACCGGGCCAGCGCGTCACCGGCGGGGACATCGCCGCCCTGCGCTCGGTCGGCGAGCTCTTCCGCACCCTGGACCACGCCTACGGCGGCGGGCACGCGCGCCAGGCCCTCGTCCGCTACCTGGAGCACGAGGCGGAGCCCATGCTGCGCGGCAGCTACGGGGAGGCGACCGGACGGCGGCTGTTCGGGGCCGCCGCCGACCTGACCCGGCTGGCCGGCTGGACGTCGTTCGACATCGCCGCGCACGGCCTGGCCCAGCGGTACTTCGTCCAGGCGCTGCGGCTGGCCCAGGCCGCCGCGGACCGCGCGTACGGCAGCTACGTCCTGGTCACCATGAGCCGCCAGGCCGTCCACCTCGGGCACGGGCGTGAGGCGGTGCAGCTCGCCCGCGTCGCCCAGCAGGGCGTCGGCTCCTCAGCGCCGCCGGTCGTCCAGGCCATGCTGCACGCCGTCGAGGCGCGCGGCCACGCCGTCCTGGGCGAGGTACGGGCGTGCACCGCCTCGCTGGTGCGGGCCGAGCGTGCCCTGGACGGGGCCCGGCCCGGCGACGACGTGCCGTACTGGGCCCGGTTCTTCGACGAGGCGCAGCTCGCCGACGAGTTCGGGCACTGCCACCGGGACCTCCAGCAGTACCGCGCGGCGGCACAGCACGCGGAGCGCTCGCTCCATTTGCGCGCCCCCGCCTTCGCCCGCAGCCGCCTCTTCTGCCGCGTGGTGCTGGCCTCAGCCCGCCTGGGCCTGGGGGAGCTGGACCAGGCGTGCGCGCTGGGGGCGGAGGCCGCCCACCAGGCGTCCGAGATGCGCTCGGCACGGGCGGTGGAGTACGTACGGGACTTCGAGCGCCGCCTGGAGCCCTACCGGGACGCCGCAGCGGTACGCGCCTACCGGGACCGGGTGGCCGCCCTGACCGCCTAGCGCCGGCCGCCCGCGCGCGAGGTGCCCGCACGACCGGGCACCTCGCGCCGGGCCGGGCCCCGGGGGCCCGCCGATCTCGCCGGGCTCGCGTCACCCGGTGCCGCGCCTCGCCGCGTGGTCGTCGGCCGCCGTGCTCCACAGTGGCTCCCTCCTCCGCCCCGCGATCCACGGCACCGGACACCGCTCCCCGATCCGGCCCGATCGACCGGACACCCCCTAGGCCGCCGCCTTCAGGGCCACGGTGCCGTACCCGGGCTGCATGCCCAGGTCCCGCAGGATCGCGTGGGCGGCGCGGCGGCCCGAGTACAGGGCGCCCTGGGCGGTGCTCGTGTCGCGGTGGTCGCCGCACACGTACAGCCCGGCCAGCAGCCGCACCGGGCGGCGCAGGTCGTGCGGCGGCGGCATGGCGGGCACGGCCTCCGGGTCGTGGTGCACGGCCAGCAGCTCCCAGTCGTCGGTCGCCGTCCCGTACAGCGCCGCGAGCTGTCCGCGCGCCCGCCGGTCCAGGTCGTCCGGCGGGTCGCCGAGCACCGTGGAGCTGATCAGGACCCGGCCGTGCGGCGCCCGTGACGGGTCCACCTCGCTCATCACGGCGGAGTGCGAGACCGGGCCCGTGCGGTCGGCGTCCAGCACCAGGGCCCGGCCGGCCTGCGGGGGCGGCGCGGGAGCGGTGTGGTGCAGCACGGTCACCTGGTGGAAGGGCGGCACCCGCAGTCCCGGCAGCAGCTCGGCGGCGGCCCGGGCGCCGGTGGCCACGACCAGGGCGCGGCAGGACAGCTCACCCAGCTCGTCGGTGACCACCCGGCTGATGGAGGCGTCCCGCACCCGTACCCCGGTGCGCACCGTGCCGGGCGGCAGCGCCTCGGCCAGCCGCTCGGCCAGCGTGGCGGCGCCGCCCGCCGGTACGCACGTCCGGCCGCGCGCGAAGCCCCGCAGCGCCAGGTCGGCGGCCCTGCTGGACGTCGACAGGTCCGGGTCCAGGAGGAGCGCCGACAGCAGCGGGCGCAGGAACCGGTTGACGGTACGGGCCGGCAGGCCCCGGTTCGCCAGCGCCTCCAGCGCCGCCCGCTCGGGCCGGGCCAGCAGGCGCGTGGTCGAGGTGTCCGCCAGCCGCCCCAGCGCGGCGCCCAGCCGCGCCTGGTCCAGCGGGCGGGGGGCGCTCGCGAGGGCGCGTGCCCGGGTCAGTGCTCCCCCCACGCCCCGGGAGGCGGGTGCGGAGCCCCACCGGCCGTGCCCGGCGTCGCCGGTCCGCGGCTCGGCGGTCCGGTGCAGCCGGCCCTCGCTGTGCACCAGCACCCCCGGCTGGAACATCCGCAGCTCGGCGCCGCTGAGGCCCGGGGTGCGGCGCAGCTCCGGATAGGAGGTGTTGAGCAGCTGTCCGATGCGGTCGAGGCGGAAGCCGTCGACGTCCTCGGTGGCCGTCCGGCCGCCGACCCGGGAGGCGGCGTCCAGGACGCTGACCGTGAGTCCGGCACTGATCAGCCGGTGGGCCGCGGACAGGCCCGCGAGCCCGGCTCCGACGATGACGACGTCCGCGTGATGTGCGGTGCTGAGCACGTGTCCCTCCCCGAGGACGGCGGTTCGGTGCGTGGGTGGCTCATGCCCTCGATCGGGCGACGGAATGCCCCGCTTCCGCCCCGAGCGTAGGGCCCCGGTGGAACGGGCGCAGTCGCGCGTGCGGGGTTCACCGGAGCACGGGGGGCACGCGCGGGTGTTCCCCGCCGCGGACGGCGTCGCTCCGCGGGGACCGGGCCCCTCGGCGGGCCCGCGGCCGTCCCGGCCGGGGAGACGGGCCGGGCCCCGCGGGACGCCCGGGTACCGGAGCGCGGGGCCCGCCCGGGCCGTGCCGGTGGGCGGCCCGTCCAACGGCGGACGCCGCCCCGTCCGCCGGGGCGGTCCTACGCCGCCGCCGCGATCGCCGTGTCGATCGTGGGGAAAGCGAACCGGAAACCCGACTCCAGGAGGCGGGACGGCAGGACCCGCTGGCTGCCCAGGACGTCCTCGGCGAAGTCGCCCAGGGCGAGCCGCAGGGCGGGGGCCGGTACGTGGAGGAGGGCCGGGCGGCGCAGGACGCGGGCCATCGCGGCGGTGACCTCGCGGTTGGTGACCGGGTCCGGCGCCGTCAGGTTCACCGGCCCGGCCAGCGACCCGGTGTCCACGATGTGCCTGAGGGCCGCCACCTCGTCGTGCAGCGCGATGTAGCTCCAGTACTGGCGGCCGGAGCCGAGGCGACCGCCGAGGCCGGCCCGGAACAGCGGGAAGAGCCGGCCCCAGGCACCGCCCCGGCGGGCGACGACCAGCCCGGTGCGGGCGTACGCGACCCGGATGCCCGCCGCCCGGGCGGGCGCGGCGGCCGCCTCCCAGTCGACGCACACCGACGGCAGGAACCCCGCACCGGCGGGTGCCGTCTCGTCCACGGCCCGCGTCCCGGTGTCGCCGTAGTAGCCGATCGCCGTCCCGCACACCAGCACCTCCGGCGGGGTGTCCAGCGAGGCCAGGGCCCGGGCCAGCGCGGCCGTGCCGAGCACCCGGCTGTCCCGGATCTCCCGCTTGTACGCCTCGCTCCAGCGCCGGTCGCCGACGCCCGCCCCGGCGAGGTGGACGACCGCGTCGCAGCCGGTGAGGCCGGCCACGTCCACATGCCCCCGCCGGGGATCCCACTCGACCTCGTCACCGGTCCGGGCCGGGTGCCGCACCAGCCGCACCACCTCGTGGCCGTCGGCCCGCAGGGAGCGGACGAGGGCCGAGCCGATGAGCCCGCCGGAGCCGGTGACCGCGATACGGGACGGGGTACGGGGAAATCGCATGAGGTTCATCCTGCCCGCATGGCACAGTGCGCGCATGAGCGCCCCGCACATCCGCATCGCCCGTGAGTCCGACGATCCGGCCCTCGCCGAGCTCGACCGCCGGACGTGGTCGACGCTGCACGCCGTGCAGCCGGAACCCCAGCCGCCCTACGGCCCGTTCTTCGACGCCGGTCACCGCCCCGAGGACTTCCTGGTCGCGGTGGTGCCGGACGGACGGCCGGCCGGATACCTGCGGCTCGTGCCCGCCACCCGCCTCGCCTGCAACGCGCACGTGCGGCAGATCCAGGGGCTGGCCGTCGCCGAGTGGGCCCGCGGCCGCGGGATCGCGCGGGCCCTGCTGCGCGCGGGGTTCGACGCGGCGCGCCGCCAGGGGGCCACCCGCGTCACCCTGCGCGTCCTGGGGCACAACACGCCCGCCCGCACCCTGTACGAGTCGGAGGGGTTCGTGGTGGAGGGCGTCCTGCCGGGGGAGTTCTTCCTGCACGGCAGGTACGTCGACGACGTCCTCATGGGCCGTGCCCTGACCGGAACCCCCTAGGCCCCGAAGCGTTCCCACAGCCGGGGGAACCGATCGGCCAGCGCCTCGTCGTCGAAGTCGAACGGGGTGCCCGCCGGCTCGGCCGGCTGCGCCGGGATGCCCAGCTCGGGCGGAACGGTGCCGGTGAGCTGCTCGTAGGCCTCGTCGGCCGCGTACCCCAGCTCCTCGCCGTCCCCGTCCAGCTCCTCGTCGAACTCCTCCAGCAGCTCCGCCAGCGCGTCCGGGTCGTGCACCGCGCCCTCGTACACCTCCCGCCCCTGGCCGATCAGCCAGCAGCGGAAGTAGTCGAACGCGTCGTCGGACGCGCCGCCCAGCAGGACGGCCGCCGCGCCCCACAGCTCCCAGGTGTAGGCGCGGTTGTAGCGGGCCTCGAAGTGCCGGGCGAAGTCCAGCACGGAATCCGGGTCGAGTTGGAGCAACCGTTCGACCAGCAGTTCGGCATGCTCCTCGGGGTCACCGTCGGCGGCCTCGCGCGCGCTGTCGATGATCTCCCAGAACTCCGTTTCGCCCATCACGGGACAAGCATCGGGGTTGCGGGGGAACGACGCACGCGGAGCAGCCGAAATGAAACCTGACAGGAGGTGTCGGGATTCGCTGCCACGGTGGCGGTATGACGACGAACCACACCACCGACAAGCCGCTCGCGGGCCGGATCGCCCTCGTCGCGGGCGCCACGCGGGGCGCCGGCCGCGCCATCGCCGTACAGCTCGGGGCCGCGGGCGCCACCGTCTACGCCACCGGACGCACCACCCGTGACCACGTCAGTGAGGTCGGCCGGCCGACCGAGACCATCGAGGGGACCGCGGAGCTCATCACGGCGGCCGGCGGCGAGGGCGTCGCGGTACCCACCGACCACCTCGTACCCGACCGGGTGCGGGAGCTGGTCGACCGCGTCGACCGGGAGCGCAGCCGACTGGACATCCTGGTCAACAGCCTGTGGGGCGGCGACCACCTGATCCCCTGGGGCAGGAAGATGTGGGAGACCGACCTGGACCAGGGGCTGCGGATGCTGGAGCTCGGCGTGCGCAGCCACGTGATCACCAGCAGCTTCGCCCTGCCGCTGCTCGTACGGCGGCCGGGCGGACTGGTCGTGGAGATGACCGACGGGACGGCCGAGTACAACCGGCGCTTCCGGGAGAACTTCTACTTCGACCTGGCCAAGAACGCCCCGCTGCGGATGGCCTTCGCCCTCGGCGAGGACCTGAAGGAGGTGGGCGGCACGGCGGTGGCGCTGACCCCGGGCTTCCTGCGCTCCGAGGAGATGCTCGACCACTTCGGCGTGACCGAGGAGAACTGGCGCGACGCCTGCGCGCGCGAGCCGCACTTCGCCGTCGCCGAGTCCCCGGTGTACGTCGGCCGGGCGGTGGCCGCGCTCGCCGCCGACCCCGACCGCCACCGCTGGAACGGCCGGTCGCTGTCCAGCGGACAGCTCGCCGAGGAGTACGGCTTCACCGACGCCGACGGCTCCCGGCCGGACGGCTGGCGGTACTTCGTCGAGGTCGTCCACGGGGGCAAGCGGGCGTCGGCGGACGACTACCGCTGACCGGCCGCGGGGTCCGTGGCGTACAGCGCGGCCGTCCGGGCCGCCGCGCCGGCCAACCGCTCCCGCAGCGGCGGCGGCTCCAGCACCTCGGCCTCCGGCCCCAGGCCCAGGAGCTGGGTGTACGCCACGTCCTCGGACTCCACCGGCAGGGTGACCGTGACCCGGCCCGCCGCGTCGGGCGGGCCCGCCGCCCCGAGCGCCTCACGGGCGGCGGCCGGGTCCGTCACGTACGGCAGCGTGCGGGCACCCGCCCCGGTCAGCCGCACCACCACCTCGGTACGGAGGATCGAGCGGGCGAACTGCGCCGCCCGCTCCTCCCAGAACACCGGCAGGTCGAAGTCCCGGTCCCGGACGAAACGCTCGTCGCCGAGCGCCACGGCGGAGAACCGGTCGACCCGGTACACGCGGAACGACTCACCGGCGCGGGCGCACAGGTACCAGACGCCCGCCTTGAGCACGAGCCCGTACGGCGCCAGCTCCCGCTCCACCTCGGTGTCACCGCGGCGGTAGCGGGCCGAGACCAGCCGGTCGTCCCACACCGCCTCCGCGAGGGTGGGCAGCGGCTCGGGCGTCTCCGGCTCCTGGTACCAGCCCGGCGCGTCCAGGTGGAAGCGCTGCGCCGCCGAGGCGGGCGCGTCCCGCAGCGCCGGAGTCAGGGCCGCGGACACCTTCAGGCGGGCCGCCGACGCGGCGTCCTCCAGTCCCATCTGGCGCAGCGCGCCCGGCACCCCGGACAGGAACAGCGCCTCGGCCTCGCCGCGCGCCAGCCCGGTCAGCCGGGTGCGGTAGCCGCCGATCAGCCGGTAGCCGCCCGAGCGGCCCCGGTCCGCGTACACCGGGATGCCCGCCTCGGACAGGGCCAGCGCGTCCCGGGTGACGGTCCGCTCGGAGACCTCCAGCTCCCGGGCCAGCTCGGCGGCGGTCATCGACGGCCGCGACTGGAGCAGGAGCACCATCTTGATGAGCCGGGCAGCGCGCATGGACCTCATCATGCAGGAGCCCCCGGCCCGCCGGAGCGGGCCGGGGGCACCCGGGCGGATCAGAGGCCGTAGCGCTCGCGCGCCTCCTTCACGGCGGAGGCCGGGACCTCACCGCGCCTGGCGAGCTGCGCCAGCGCGGCGACCACGATGGACTCGGCGTCCACGCCGAAGTGCCGGCGCGCCGCCTCCCGGGTGTCCGAGAGGCCGAAGCCGTCCGCGCCGAGCGAGCTGTAGTCCTGCTCGACCCACTGGGCGATCTGGTCGGGGACCTGGCGCATGTAGTCGCTGACCGCGAGCACCGGGCCCGGCGCGTCGGCCAGCGCCTGGCGGACGTAGGGCACCCGCTCCTCGCCGCGCAGCAGGGCCTCGTCGGCCTCCAGCGCGTCGCGCCGCAGCTCGGTCCAGGACGTCGCGGACCACACGTCGGCGGTCACGCCCCACTCGGCGGACAGCGTTTCCTGGGCCTTGAGCGCCCAGTGGATCGCCGTGCCGGAGGACAGGAGCTGGAGGCGCGGGGTGTCCGCCGTGACCGGCGTGCCCTCCTTGAAGCGGTACAGGCCCTTGAGGATGCCCTCGTCGACGCCCTCGGGCTTGGCCGGCTGGGGCATCGGCTCGTTGTAGACGGTCAGGTAGTAGAAGACGTTCGGGTCCTCACCCGGGGCGGCCTCGCCGTACATCCGGCGCAGACCGTCCTTGACGATCGCCGCGACCTCGTAGGCGAACGCCGGGTCGTACGTCAGCGCCGCCGGGTTGGTCGCCGCGATGACGGGGGAGTGGCCGTCGGCGTGCTGGAGGCCCTCACCGGTCAGGGTGGTCCGGCCGGCGGTGGCGCCGATGAGGAAGCCGCGGCCGAGCTGGTCGCCGAGCTGCCACATCTGGTCGGCCGTGCGCTGCCAGCCGAACATCGAGTAGAAGATGTAGAACGGGATCATCGGCTCGCCGTGCGTGGAGTACGCGGTCGACGCGGCGATGAAGTCGGCCATCGAGCCGGCCTCGGTGATGCCCTCGTTGAGGATCTGGCCGTCGGTGGCCTCGCGGTAGTACATGAGCTGGTCGCGGTCGACCGGCTCGTACGTCTGGCCCTTCGGCGAGTAGATGCCGAGCGACGGGAACAGCGACTCCATACCGAAGGTGCGGGCCTCGTCCGGGACGATGGGCACCCAGCGCTTGCCGGTCTGCTTGTCGCGGATCAGGTCCTTCATCAGCCGTACGAAGGCCATGGTGGTCGCCACCGACTGGCTGCCGGAGCCCTTGTCGAAGGCGGCGAACGCCTTGTCGGCCGGGGCCGGCAGCGGGGCCACCGGCTGGACCCGGCGGGCCGGGGCGGGGCCACCCAGGGCCGCGCGGCGCTCCTGGAGGTAGCGCACCTCGGGGGAGTCGGCGCCGGGGTGGCCGTAGGGGACCTGGCCGTCGGCGAAGGCGCTGTCCGGGATGGGCAGGCCCAGCAGGTCGCGCATGCCCTTGAACTCCTCCACCGACAGCTTCTTCATCTGGTGGTTGGCGTTCTTGGACTCGAAGCCCTTGCCGAGCGTGTAGCCCTTCACCGTCTGGGCCAGGATCACGGTCGGCGCACCCCGATGGGCGAGGGCCGCCCGGTAGGCCGCGTACACCTTGCGGGGCTCGTGGCCGCCGCGGGAGTAGTGGAAGCACTCCAGGATCTTGTCGTCCGACAGCAGCTTCGCCAGCTCGGCGAGCGCCGGCTCCTTGCCGAAGAAGTCCTCGCGGATGTAGGCGGCGTCGCGGGTCTGGTACGTCTGGATCTGGGCGTCCGGCACCTCGCGCAGCCGCCGTACCAGCGCGCCGGTGGTGTCGAGCTGGAACAGCTCGTCCCAGGCGGTGCCCCAGAGCGACTTCACGACGTTCCAGCCGGCGCCGCGGAACTGGGCCTCCAGCTCCTGCACGATCTTGAAGTTGGCGCGGACGGGGCCGTCGAGGCGCTGGAGGTTGCAGTTGATGACGAAGGTGAGGTTGTCCAGACCCTCGCGGGCGGCCAGGGCGAGGGCGGCCGTCGACTCGGGCTCGTCCATCTCGCCGTCGCCGAGGAACGCCCAGACGTGGGAGCCGGAGACGTCCTTGATGCTGCGGTTGGTCAGGTAGCGGTTGAACCGCGCCTGGTAGATCGCGGACAGCGGGCCCAGGCCCATGGACACGGTCGGGAACTCCCACAGCCACGGCAGGCGCCGGGGGTGCGGGTAGGACGGCAGGCCGTTGCCGCCGGCCTCCTGGCGGAAGTTGTCCAGGTGCTGCTCGGTCAGGCGGCCGTCGAGGAAGGCGCGGGCGTAGATGCCGGGGGAGGCGTGGCCCTGGATGAAGAGCTGGTCGCCGGAGCCGTCCCGCTCCTTGCCGTGGAAGAAGTGGTTGAAGCCCGTCTCGTAGAGCCAGGCGGCGGAGGCGAAGGTGGCGATGTGGCCGCCGACGCCGTACTTGGAGCCGCGGGAGACCATGGCGGCGGCGTTCCAGCGGTTCCAGGCGGTGATCTTCGCTTCCATCTCCTCGTCGCCGTCGAACGCGGGCTGCGCGGCGGTGGGGATGGTGTTGACGTAGTCGGTTTCGAGCAGCTTCGGCAGCGCGAGACCGGCTCCCTCGGCGCGCTCCAGGGTGCGTCGCATCAGGTACGCGGCGCGGTGCGGCCCGGCCGCCTCGGCGACGGCGTCGAGGGAGGCCTGCCACTCGGCGGTCTCCTCGGGGTCGCGGTCCGGCAGCTGGTCGAGCTCGCTCGGCTGGATGCGGGTGGGGTCGGTCATAGTCGCCGCCTTCCGGAGTCGAAGGGGTGTGGAGCCCTTTGTCTTTGGCAGGACAGGGCGAAGAACCTCTGTTGAAGTCCGCCGCCGACTGTACGACCGTGATCGATGATCGATCAAAGGGGGAACGGCAAAATCTTACGTCCACGGGCAAAGTAGGCATTGGGTGCCATGAAAACGGGCACGCGGTGCCTTGTTTTCGCAGGTGCGGGGCCGCGTCTGAGCGCCGGGGCCGTCCGATGAGCGCCAAGGGGAGTCTCGTCGGTCGAGCCGGATCAGGGAGCGGCGCCCGGTGCCGCGGCTGGCAAGGCGGAGGAGAGGGCCACTGCGGAGCAGTGGCGACCGACGACAACGCGGCGAGGCGAGGCGCCAGGTGACGCGAGCCCGGCAGGATCGGCGAGAGACACCCCTAGCTAGGCCCTGGGGGCGCACCCCAGCACGTGCTCCTTCACCAGCACCCCGATGCGGGGGTCGCGGCGGCGGAAGGCCTCGACCAGCTCCTCGTGCTCCTCGGCGTACGACTTCTGCACGGTCCCCAGCCAGCGGATCGACAGCGCCGTGAACACCTCGATGCCCAGCCCCTCCCAGGTGTGCAGCAGCACCCCGTTGCGGGCCGCCCGCACCAGTTCCCGGTGGAAGCCCACCGTGTGCCGCACCTGCGCCGTACCGTCCGCCCTGGCGTCCGCCTCGTACAGCGCCGCCACATGGGGCTCCAGGGCCGAGCAGTCGGCCGCCAGCCGCTCGGCGGCCAGCTCGGCGGCGATCTGCTCCAGACCGGCCCGTACGGGGTAGCTCTCCTCCAGGTCCGCGGCGGTGAGGTTGCGCACCCGCACGCCCTTGTTGGGCGCCGACTCGATCAGCCGCAGGCTCTCCAGCTCGCGCAGGGCCTCCCGTACGGGCGTCTGGCTGACCTCCAGCTCGGTGGCGATCCGCCGCTCGACGATCCGCTCACCGGGCTTCCACCGGCCGCTGACGATCCCCTCCACGATGTGCTCGCGGATCTGCTCGCGCAGCGAGTGGACGACGGGCGGGGTCATGGGGGTCTCCTGGGCCGAGGGCGGCGCGGACCTTGTCATTATCGCCACCGGCGGCGGCCCGACGGGCTGTCAGGCCTGTGATGTACGCGGTACTCCGGCCCGGCTCCGCGGCCACCCCGGCCGGTACCGGAAGCCGCGGACATGGCTGTGCCCCGCCCGGCGGACCGGACGGGGCACAGCCGTGGAAGCCCTACAGCCCGAGGTCGACCTCGAACTCGCCGGCCTCCAGGATCGCCTTGACGGCCGTCAGGTAGCGGGCCGCGTCGGCACCGTCCACCAGGCGGTGGTCGTAGGAGAGCGACAGGTACGTCATGTCACGCACCGCGATGGTCTCGCCCAGGTCCGGGTGGTTGATGACCACCGGGCGCTTGACGGTGGCGCCGATGCCCAGGATGGCGACCTGGTTCGGCGGCACGATGACGGTGTCGAACAGCGCGCCGCGCGAACCGGTGTTGCTGATCGTGAAGGTGGCGCCGGACATGTCGTCCGGGGTGAGGCCGCCGCCACGGGCCTTGCCCGCCAGCTCCGCGGTCTTCTTGGCGATGCCGGCGATGTTCAGGTCGCCCGCGCCCTTGATGACCGGGGTCATCAGGCCCTTCTCGGCGTCCACGGCGATGCCGACGTTCTCCGAGTCGAAGTACGTGACCGTGCCCTCGTCCTCGTTGATCCGGGCGTTGATGACCGGGTGGGCCTTCAGCGCCTGGGCCGCCGCCTTGACGAAGAACGGCATCGGGGACAGCTTGACGCCCTCGCGGGCGGCGAACGCGTCCTTGGCGCGGCCGCGCAGCTTCATCAGCTTGGTGATGTCCACCTCGACGACCGAGGTGAGCTGGGCCTGCGTGTGCAGGGCCTTCATCATGTTGTCGCCGATGAGCTTGCGCATCCGGGTCATCTTGACCGTCTGGCCGCGCAGCGGGGACGCCTCCGGGGCCGGAGCCTTCGCGGCGGCGGCGGCCGGAGCGGCGGCCGGGGCCGGGGCGGCCTTCGCGGCCTCGGCGGCGGCGATGACGTCCTGCTTGCGGATACGGCCGCCGACGCCGGTGCCCTTGACGGCCGACAGGTCGACACCGTTCTCGGCGGCGAGCTTGCGGACCAGCGGGGTGACGTAGGCGCCCTCGTCCGCGGGCTGGGCGGCGGCCGGCGCCTGGGCGGCGGGAGCCGCAGCCGGAGCGGCCGGGGCCGGGGCGGCCTGGGCGGCCGGAGCCGCAGCCGGAGCGGCCGGCGCCTGGGCTTCCTGGGCCGGGGCTTCCTGCGCCGGGGCGGCCGGAGCCGGAGCCTCGGCCGGTGCCGGGGCGGCCGGGGCGGCCGGCGCCTGGGCTTCCTGGGCCGGGGCCTCCTGCGCCGGGGCGGCGGCCGGGGCCGCGGGAGCCTCGGCGGCCGGGGCCGGCTGGGCGGGGGCCTGGGCGGCGGCGGGAGCCGCGCCCGGGGCGCCGATGACGGCCAGCTTGGCGCCGACCTCGGCGGTCTCGTCCTCGCCCACCACGATCTCCAGCAGGACGCCGGAGGTGGGGGCCGGGATCTCGGTGTCGACCTTGTCGGTGGAGACCTCCAGCAGCGGCTCGTCGGCCTCGACGGACTCGCCGACCTCCTTCAGCCAGCGGGTGACGGTGCCCTCGGTGACCGACTCGCCCAGTGCGGGCAGGACGACGTCGGTGCCCTCGGCGGAACCGGAACCGGCGGCGGCCTCCGCGGTCGGGGCCGGGGCGGGCGTCTCGGTCTCGGTCGACGGGGTGGCCTGCGGGGCCTCCGGCGCCGGGGCTTCCTGCGCCGGGGCCGGGGCCTCCTGCGCCGGGGCCTCGGCGGCGGGGGCCGGAGCGGCGGCTTCGGCGGCGGCCGGGGCCGGGGCCTCGGCCGGGGCGCCCGTGCCGTCGTCGATGACGGCCAGCTCGGCGCCGACCTCCACGGTCTCGTCCTCGGCGACCTTGATGGAGGCCAGGACGCCGGAGGCGGGGGCCGGGATCTCGGTGTCCACCTTGTCGGTGGACACCTCCAGCAGCGGCTCGTCGGCCTCGACGCGCTCGCCCTCGGCCTTGAGCCAGCGAGTGACGGTGCCCTCGGTGACGCTCTCGCCGAGCGCCGGCAGGGTTACGGAAACCGGCATGGTTTCAGTTGCTCCTAACGAATTGCGGTAAGTGGTCGTCGCGCCCGGTACTGGGCCTTCCGGGGGGTGCCCCCGGACCCCGGAAGGGCTCAGTCGTGGGAGTGGAGAGGCTTGCCGGCCAGCGCCAGGTGCGCCTCGCCGAGCGCCTCGTTCTGCGTCGGGTGGGCGTGGATCAGCTGCGCGACCTCGGCCGGCAGCGCCTCCCAGTTGTAGATCAGCTGGGCTTCGCCGACCTGCTCGCCCATGCGGTCACCGACCATGTGGACGCCGACCACGGCACCGTCCTTGACCTGGACGAGCTTGATCTCGCCCGCGGTCTTCAGGATCTTGCTCCTGCCGTTGCCCGCCAGGTTGTACTTCAGGGCGACGACCTTGTCCGCCCCGTAGATCTCCTTCGCCTTCGCCTCGGTGATGCCGACGGACGCGACCTCGGGGTGGCAGTACGTCACCCGGGGCACACCGTCGTAGTCGATCGGGACGGGCTTCAGACCGGCCAGCCGCTCTGCCACCAGGATGCCCTCGGCGAAGCCGACGTGCGCGAGCTGGAGGGTCGGGACGAGGTCGCCGACGGCCGAGATCGTCTCGACGTTGGTCCGCATGTACTCGTCCACCAGGACGTACCCGCGGTCCGTCGCGACGCCCTGCTCCTCGTACCCGAGGCCCTGCGAGACGGGCCCGCGGCCGATGGCGACGAGCAGCACCTCGGCCTCGAAGGTCTTGCCGTCCGCGAGGGTGACCTTGACGCCGTTGTCGGTGTACTCGGCGCTCTGGAAGAACGTACCGAGGTTGAACTTGATGCCCCGCTTGCGGAAGGCGCGCTCCAGCAGCTTCGAGCTGTTCTCGTCCTCGGCCGGCACCAGGTGCTTCAGGCCCTCGACGATGGTGACGTCGGTGCCGAAGGACTTCCAGGCGGAGGCGAACTCGACGCCGATGACGCCGCCGCCCAGGATGATCGCGGACTCCGGGACGCGGTCCAGGGTCAGCGCGTGGTCCGAGGAGATGATCCGGTTGCCGTCGATCTCCAGGCCGGGCAGCGACTTCGGCACGGAGCCGGTGGCGAGGAGGATGTGGCGGCCCTCGACCCGCTGGCCGTTCACGTCGACCGACGTGGGGGAGGACAGCCGGCCCTCGCCCTCGATGTAGGTCACCTTGCGGGAGGCGACCAGGCCCTGCAGGCCCTTGTACAGGCCCGAGATCACGTCGTCCTTGTACTTGTGGACGGCCTTGATGTCGATGCCCTCGAAGGTGGCCTTGACACCGAACTGGTCGGCCTCGCGCGCCTGGTCGGCGATCTCACCGGCGTGGAGCAGCGCCTTGGTGGGGATGCATCCGTTGTGCAGGCAGGTGCCGCCGAGCTTGTTCTTCTCGATCAGGGCGACGTCCAGGCCCAGCTGCGCACCCCGCAGGGCCGCGGCGTAACCGCCACTGCCACCGCCGAGGATCACTAGGTCGAAAACGGTGCTGGCGTCGTTCGCCACGTCACGTCCTCCATGCATGTGCGCCGGTCGCCGGTCCTCAGTGACCGGGCGGCGGCTGGTGTTCGGCCGCTGATTGGTCGGCCCTGTGGTGGGGGCCCTGTCCTGCCGAGAACCCATCTTCGCACTTGTCGCCGCGAGGCGGGACGCCGGGCCGTTCTTCCGGGGGCCCGGTCGGCGCGGCCCCCGGGGGCGCGCCCGGCCCCGGACGGGGGACGTCCGGGGCCGGGCGCGCGGAAAATCAGCCCAGGTCGCCCGAGGCGGTGCGCTCGGCCAGCCTCACCAGGGTGCGGACCGAGGAGCCGGTGCCGCCCTTGGGGGTGTAGCCGTAGGGGGCGCCCTCGTGGAAGGCGGGGCCGGCGATGTCCAGGTGGGCCCAGGCGATGCCCTCGCCGACGAACTCCTTCAGGAACAGCCCGGCCACCAGCCCGCCGCCCATCCGCTCGCCCATGTTGGCGATGTCGGCGGTCGGGGAGTCCATGCCCTTGCGCAGGTCCGCCGGGAGCGGCATCGGCCAGGACGCCTCGCCGACCTCCCCCGCGATCTCGTGGATCGCGGTGCGGAAGGCGTCGTCGTTGGCCATGACGCCGAAGGTGCGGTTGCCGAGCGCCAGCACCATGGCGCCGGTCAGCGTGGCCACGTCGACGATGGCGTCCGGGTTCTCCTCCGAGGCCCGGGTCAGGGCGTCGGCGAGCACCAGACGGCCCTCGGCGTCGGTGTTCAGCACCTCGACGGTCTTGCCGCTGTACATCCGCAGCACGTCACCGGGGCGGGTGGCGGAGCCCGACGGCATGTTCTCGGCGAGCGCCAGCCAGCCGGTGACGTTCACCTCCAGGCCGAGGCGGGCCGCCGTGACGACCGCGGCGAACACCGCGGCGGCGCCGCTCATGTCGCACTTCATCGTCTCGTTGTGGCCGGCCGGCTTCAGGGAGATGCCGCCCGAGTCGTAGGTGATGCCCTTGCCGACCAGCGCGAGGGTCTTGGCCGCCTTGGAGTGGGTGTAGCTCAGCTTCACCAGCCGGGGCGGGTTCTGCGAACCGGCGCCGACGCCCAGGATGCCGCCGTAGCCGCCCTTGACGAGCGCCTTCTCGTCGAGCACCTGCACCTTGACGCCGTGCTCCTTGCCCGCGGCGGTGGCGACGGCGGCGAAGGCCTCGGGGGTGAGGTCGTTGGGCGGGGTGTTGACCAGGTCGCGGGCGCGGTTGATCTCCTCGGCGAGGACGACCGCCCGCTCGGCCGCCGCCTTGAACGCCTTGTCGCGGGGCTTGGTGCCGAGCAGCACCACCTCGGCCAGCGGGCCCTTGGCGTCCTTGGCGTCCTGGCCGGACCGGTAGGCGGTGAAGGCGTACGCGCCCAGCAGCGCGCCCTCGGCGATCGCCTCGGCGTCCTCCACGGCCTCGACCGGCAGGGCGAACCCGGCCTTCTTGGCGCCGGACAGCGCGCGGGCGGCGCAGCCGGCGGCGCGGCGCAGTGTCTCGGAGTCGTACGACTCGTCCTTCTGCGGTGCCGTGCCGAGCCCGACGGCGAGGACGACCGGGGTCTTCAGGCCGGACGCCGAGAACACCTTCGTCACCTCGCCCTCGGCGCCGGAGGCGCCGAGGGTCTCCAGGACGGAGGCGAGCTTTCCGCCGAATGCCTTGTCGACGGCCTCGGCGCCCGGCGCGACCACGAGCCCCTTGCCGCCCTTCGGGCTCTTGGCGACGCCGACGACGAGTGCGTCGGCGCGCAGTGACGCCGCGCCGGCGGTGCTGAGAGTGAGAGCAGTCACGGTGGTGATTTCTCGCTTCCGTTGAGTTCTAGGGGCGGCCTGAGCGGTCAGGGGGTGGCTGACCGTGCCCGCCGCATGGTAGTTCGGCCCGAAGAGCACCGGGAATGAGCCTACGCGCGCGCAGGGGGTGCGCTCACAGCGCGTGCGGTTCACTCGTACGTGGAGTGTTGCCCATGTTCGGCGGAACGACCGTTGAGACCTGCGTCACACTCCCGAGGATTACGCAAGTGGGCTCCGTACCTGTTTGCATGATCTCCACACATCCTCCTCGCGCTCGTGCGGGGGGATGGCCCACGAGGGGGGAAGAGCACTTGGACGCTCAGGTTTTCCGGGCGCGGCGGACGGCGGGCGCGCTGCTGGCCGCGACGCTGCTGGCCACGGCGGTGCCGGCCGGTTCGGCCACGGCCGCGGCGGCGGAGCTCGCGCCGCGGGTCGACCTCACGGTGCTGGTCGTCGACGACGGCGGGGGAGCGGTCGGGGCGATCACATCCGAACTGAGGAATTCCGGTGTGCCGCACCGGACCGTACGGCTGGACGACCTGGCCCGGCCGGTGATCGACGCCGCGTTCCTGGCCGACACGGTCGACGGCCGTCCCCGCGCCAAGTACCAGGGCGTGGTGCTGCCCGACGAGGCGCCCCGGGGCATGGCCGAGGCGGAGCGGGCCGCCCTCGTCTCGTACGAGCGGACCTACGCCGTCCCGCAGGTCGACGCCTACACCTGGGCCCACCCCGGGGTCGGCCTCGACTACACCAGCGAGGGCGGTCGCTCCGGGATCCTGGACGGGGTCCGCACCGACCTCACCACCGCCGGGCGCACCGGCCCCTTCCGGTACCTCGACGGACCGGTCACCTTCGAGGACAACGACCCGGGCATCTCGGAGAGCTACGGCTACGCGGGCCGCCCGCGGGAAGGCTTCACCAGCTTCCTGGACGTCCCGGCGGACGGCGGCGGGCGCGCCAGCCTGCTCGGCGAGTACGCCCGCGACGGACGGCGCGAACTCGTCGTCACCTTCGCCTACAACGAGCACCAGCGGCAGTTCCGGGTGCTGGCCCGGGGCATCGTGGAGTGGCTGACCCAGGGCGTGCACGTGGGACAGAGCCGCAACTACTTCTCCGTCCACGTCGACGACGTCTTCGCCCCCGACGCCCGCTGGGACACCGAACGCAACTGCACCCCCGGCGACTTCGACTGCGTCGGCGGCGACGGCGAGGGCACGGCACCGATCCGGATGACGGCCGCGGACGCGCAGTACGCCGCCCAGTGGCAGCGCTCCCAGGGCTTCACCCTCGACATGGTCTACAACGCCGGCTCCGGCGAGGAGTGGAAGACCCAGAACGGCGGAACCGATCCGCTCACCGACCGGCTGGTGGCCGACCGCGCCCAGTACCGCTGGGTCAACCACACCTACACGCACCCCTTCCTCGGCTGCGTGCAGGACACCTCCGCCGTGCCGTGGAAGTGCGCGCAGGACGCCAACGGCGACACGCTGTGGATGAGCCGCGCCGAAATCGCCGCCCAGATCCGCGACAACCACGCCTGGGCCGTCGACAAGGGCCTGGCCGTGGACCGCGCCGAACTGGTCACCGGCGAGCACTCCGGCCTCAAGACCCTGCCGCAGCAGCCCGTCGACAACCCCAACCTGGCGGGCGCGCTCGCCGACAACGGCGTCACCTGGATCGCCAGCGACAACTCCCGCGAGCCCCGGCAGCGCCCGGTCGGCGCCGCCCGCACGGTGCCCCGGCACCCGATGAACGTGTACTACAACGTCGGTACGGCCGCCGAGATGACCGACGAGTACAACTGGATCTACACCGACAAGGCGGACGGCGGCAGCGGCGTCTGCGCCACCAACCCCGCGTCCACCTGCCTGGACGAGCCGCTCGACACGGCCACCGGCTACACCGGTCACATCGTCCCGCAGGAGGCCCGCACCGCGCTGGGCCACATCGTCGCCGGCGACCCGCGCCCGCACTACGTCCACCAGTCCAACCTGGCCGAGGAGCGCCTGCTCTACCCGGTCCTGGACAAGGTCCTGGCCGACTACCGCGGCCTCTTCGCCGACAACGCCCCGCTGGTCAACCCCCGCCAGCGCGACGTCGGTACGGAACTGGCCCGGCGCGCCGCCTGGGACAACGCCCTCGCGGAGGGCAGGGTCACCGCGTACCGCATCGGCAACACCGTCACCGTCAAGGCGCCGGCCGGTGTGACCGCGCCGGTCACCGCGCCCGAGGGCACCCGTAAGCAGGTGCTGTTCGGTACGACGGTGTTCGGCACGCCGTACGCGGGCGCGCGCTCCGCGTGGACCGCGCCGGAGGCGTTCCAGTCGGCTGTCACGCTTACGCTTCCGTCCGCCTGACCATTTCCATCCCGGGGGTAACACCGATGCCGAGCAGTGGCCGTCATGTCACCATGCTCACCGAAGGCACCTATCCGCACGTCCACGGAGGCGTGAGCACCTGGTGCGACCAGCTCGTACGGGGCATGCCCGAGGTCGACTTCCAGATACTCGCCCTCACCGGCAGCGGCCGGGAACCGGTCACCTGGGAACTGCCGCCCAACGTCCGCCGGCACACCGCGTTCCCGCTGTGGGGACCGGTGCGGGGCCGCGGGCGGCCACTGATCGGCGGCGAGCGGCGCCGCTTCACCGACGTCTACGAGCGCTTCCTGCTGTCGATACTCGACCCGTCCGCGCACTGCGACTTCGGCGAGGGCCTCTACGCCCTGGCCGGACTCGCGCGCCGCGGACGGCTCTCGGCCGCCCTGCGCTCGGAGACGGCGCTGCGCTCACTGATGTGGATATGGACCATGCCGCACCTGGAGACCGCGGCGGCCCGCCCCACCGTCCACGACGCGCTGACCGCCACCGACCTGCTGGAACACGCGCTGCGCCCGCTCGCCGCCCGAATACCCGGCGACAGCGTCGCGCACGCCGTCTCCAGCGGGCTCGCCACCCTCCCGGCACTCGCCGCCCAGCACTTCGACGGCGTGCCCTTCCTCCTGACCGAGCACGGCATATACCTGCGCGAGCGCTACCTGGGCTACCGCACCGAGGCCCAGCGCTGGCCCGTCAAGGCCCTGCTGCTCGGCTTCTACCGCGAACTCAACTCGCTCGGCTACCGCAAGGCCGACCTGATCACCCCCTGCAACCAGTACAACCGGCGCTGGGAGGAGCGCGGCGGCGCCCCCTCCGACCGGATCAGGACCGTCTACAACGGTGTCGACCCGACCGCCTTCCCGCTCGCCGGGCCCGAGCCCGACGTGCCCACCCTGAGCTGGGCCGGCCGGATCGACCCCATCAAGGACCTGGAGACGCTCATCCGGGCGTACGCCATCGCCCGCGCCGAAGTGCCCCGGCTGCGACTGCGGCTGTTCGGCGGCGTCCCGGCCGGCGGCGAGCACTACAAGACCCGGCTGGAGAAGCTCGCCGCCGAACTCGGCGTCGCCGACGGCATCAGCTACGAGGGCCGGGTGGACGACGTGGCCCGCGCCTACGGGGCGGGCAGCCTGGTGATGCTCTCCTCCATCAGCGAGGGCTTCCCCTTCTCCCTGATCGAAGCCATGTCCTGCGGCCGGGCCACCGTCTCCACCGATGTGGGCGGGGTACGGGAGGCCGTCGGCGACACCGGCCTGGTGGTGCCGCCCCGCGAACCCGCCCTGATGGCCGAGGCGGTGCTGAGCCTGCTGGGCGACGACGAGCGGCGCGCCGAGCTGGGACGGCTGGCCCGCCGGCGGGTGATTGACCAGTTCACGCTGCACCGCTCCGTGGACGGCTTCCGCCGCATCTACCTGGAACTCGCCGGCGTGCCGCAGCCGGCGCCCGCCCCGGCGGACCTGGACGACTGGACCCTGCAACTGCGTGTCATCGACACCTCCGCCTTCGCCACCGCCGGCGCCCGCGAACGGGTGCTGGCCACCGCAGAGGAGGCCGCGTGATGAGCGGTTCCCTCTGGCTCAAGCCGGGCACCTCCGGTGACACCCTGCCCTTCGTGCCGCGCCAGCGGCCCAGCTGGGCCGCGGCCGACCCCGTCGACGAACTGGCGTCCCGGATGGAGGAGTTGATAGCCGCCGCCGTCCACCCCGACGAGATCGCGGCCATCCTCGAGTCCGACGGCATGACCGACGAGCACATCCGGCTCACCTACGGCCGGGAGAACTCCTTCGCGCTCGCCGAGGACCTCTACGCGCGGGTGGAGCGCCGCTTCCCCGAACCGGAGAGCCCGCCGGCCCGCCCCTGGTACAGCGAGCTCGGCGGATGCCTGCTGCGCGGCCTGATCTTCGCCCTGCCCGGCCTCGCCTACGTGCTGGGCGCGCCGCTGCTGGCGGGCCCGCCCGGCCCGCGGGGCCTGCCCGCCGGTACGGTCCCGCTGCTCGGCGGCGCGATCACCGGCTGGGTGTGGAACCAGGCACTGTCCCACCGCGCGTACTCCTGGCTGGGCCTGGGCGACCGGCGGGCCGCCGCCCGCGCGCTGCTGCTGGGCGCGCCGGCCGGGGCCCTGCTCGGCGCGGCCGTCGCGGTGGCGGTGGCCGGGCCGGGGGAGTGGGGCGCCGCCGCCTTCGCCGCCGGGCAGGCCCTGTACCTGGGCGCCGCGACCGTACTGCTCGTCCTGGGCCGCGACCGGGCCCTGCTCGCCGCGCTGCTGCCGCTCGTCGCGGGTGCGCCGGTGGCCGCCTGGCTCGGCCTCCCGCCCGCCGTACGGGTGGCACTGCTGCTCGCCTCCCTGACGGCCGCGGTCGCCGTCGCGGCCAGATCCGTGGCGCCGGGGCTGGCCCGGGTGGCGCCCGGGCGGGCCGCGCCCCGGCTCTCCGCGTCAATCCCCTACGGGCTGTTCGGGCTCGGCACCGGCGGGCTCGTGCTGTACGCCGCGATCGGCGACGTCCTCGCCGACGGCCCGGCCGCGGCCGTCGCCGCGCCGTCCGCCGTGGCGCTCACCCTCTCCATGGGCCCGGCCGAGTGGCTGCTGCACCGGTTCCGCGGCGAGAGCCAGGCCGGGCTGCGGGCCACCGGCAGCGCCCGGGCCTTCCGCCGCACCACGGCCGTCACGCTCGTGCTGTGCCTGGCCGGGTACCTGGCCGTGCTCACCGTCCTGGCGCTCGCCGGCACCTGGCTGTGGCCGGACGCGCCCGGCCTCGACGGCGCCCGGCTCGGCTCGCTGCTGCTGATCGGCACGGTGCTGTGGGCGGCCCTGCTGCTCCAGTCGTACGGGGCGGTGACGGCCGCGGCGGCGGTGTGCGGCGCGGCCGCCGGCGCGCAGACGGTGGCCCTGGCGACGGGTGCGGGCGACCCCCGGTCGGTGGGCCTGGTCGTCGCGGGGGCCGCGGCCGTGGTGCTGGCGGGTCTGGGCTGGGTACTGCTCGGACGGGCGACCGCTCACCGCACGTGAACGAACAGAGGAAGAAGTACGTGGACCTTCTGGTGCCCTACTACGAGCACCCCGCCGACCGGCCCGCCGAATGGGACGCGATCGTCGCCGCCGCACCGCGCCTGTACGGGGTGGTGCTCAACCCCGCCAACGGCGCCGGGCACAGTCCGGATCCGGCGTTCGTGGCCGTCGCCGACCGGCTGAGAGCCGCCGGGGTGTGCGTCCTCGGCTACACCGACACCGACTACGGGCGCCGGGCGCACGCCGACGTCCTCACCGACCTGGTGCGCCACCGCGACTGGTACGGCGCCGACGGCGCGTTCCTGGACCAGGTCCCGACCGGCCCCGAACGCCTGGACCACTACCGGCGGCTGGGGGTGGCCGCGCGGGCGGCGGGAGCCGCCACGGTCGTCCTCAACCACGGGGCCCACCCCCACCCCGGCTACGCCGAACTGGCCGAGCTGCTGGTCACCTTCGAGGGCCCCTGGGACACCTACCGCGCCCTGGACCTGCCGGTCGCCGACCACTACTGCCACCTGGTCTACGCCGCGCCGCCCGACGCCCCGGTCACCGCCCGGGTGCGCTGCTCCGTACCCGGCACGGGAGCCCACCCGTGGGGCACCCTGCCGCACGTGCTGGAACGGGCGGGGCACGTGGGGAAGCCGGGGCAGCCGTCCTGATGCGCCGCCCCCGCCCCCTCCTCGTCCTGCTGGCCCTGGCCCTCCTGCTGGCCGGATGCACCGGCGCGCCCCCGCCCGAACCGCCGCCCGACGGCAAGGGCCGCTGGCGGCCCGCCCCCGGCCTGGCCTGGCAGTGGCAGCTCAGCGGCCGCCTCGACCCGACCGTGGACGTCCCGGTGTACGACATCGACGGCTTCGACCAGCCGGCCGCCGCCGTCGCCGACCTGCACCGGCGGGGCCGCAAGGTGATCTGCTACCTGTCCACCGGCGCCTGGGAGGACTGGCGCCCGGACGCCGCGAAGTTCCCCAAGGCCGTCATCGGCCGCGGCAACGGCTGGGAGGGCGAGTGGTGGCTCGACATCCGCCGCACCGACGTCCTGGAACCCCTCATGGCCGCCCGTATCGACATGTGCCGCGAGAAGGGCTTCGACGCGGTGGAGCCCGACAACATGGACGGCTACCGCAACCGCACCGGCTTCCCCCTCACCGCGGCCGACCAGCTCCGCTACAACCGCCTGATCGCCCGCCTCGCCCACGAACGCGGGCTGTCCGTCGGCCTGAAGAACGACCTCGACCAGATCCCCGAGCTGCTCGGCGACTTCGACTTCGCGGTCAACGAGCAGTGCGCGCAGTACGACGAGTGCGGGGACCTCGCCCCGTTCATCCGGGCCGGCAAGGCGGTGTTCCACGTCGAGTACGAGCTGGAGACCGGGGAGTTCTGCCCCCAGGCCGAGCGGCTGCGCATGAGCTCGATACGGAAGGAGTACGAGCTCGGCGTCTGGCGCAAGCCGTGCTAGCCGAGCGTCAGCGCCACCAGGGCCGCCGTCGCCGCCGTCTCCGCCACGGCTCCGAAGACGTCCCCCGTCACCCCGCCGAAGCGGCGCACACAGCGGCGCAGCAGGAGGTGCGACACGCCCAGGGCCACCACGGCGGCCAGCGCGTGGTGGCCCGCCCCGCACAGCCCCGGCCACGGGCCGAACAGCGCGCCCGCCCCGGCGCACGCCGCCACCACCGAGGCGCCCGCCGCCAGCGCCCAGCGGGCCGGCACGGTGCCCGCCACCACCGCGCCCAGGCCCTCGGGGCGGGCCGCCGGCACACCGGTGCGCGAGGCCAGGGTGAGCGCGAGGCGCGCCAGCGTGCCCGCCAGGACGGCCGCGGCCATGCCCCGGGCCCAACCCGCCTCGCCGTACAACTGGTACAGCGCGGCGACCTGGGCCAGCAGGGCGAACAGCAGAGTGATGACCCCGAACGGCCCGATGTCCGACTGCTTCATGATCCGCAGCGCGTCCTCGGCCGGTTTCCCGCTGCCGAGCCCGTCGGCGGTGTCGGCAAGCCCGTCCAGGTGCAGGCCGCGGGTCAGCACGGCGGGTACCGCCGCCGAGGCCACGGCGGCCAGCAGCGGACCGGCGCCCAGCAGCAGGAGCAGCCCGCCGGCGGCGGCCGCGCACAGGCCCACCACCAGGCCGGCCAGCGGGGCCCAGAGCATTCCGGCGCGGGCCGACGCGCGGTCCCAGCGGGTGACGCGGACGGGCAGCACGGTCAGGGTGCCGAAGGCGAACCGTATGCCGTCGAGACCCGGGCGGATGTCGGAAGTGGTCACCGCGCGCACAGTAGTCGCTGCCGCCGACCGGTAAATTGCCTATAAGGCGCAATCCGGGAGCGGGTGGCATGGGTCACTGGTTTTACCGCAACATCGTCGAACCGGGGAAGCTCCCGCTGCTGCTCGCGCTGGCCTCCTTCGTCCTGACCTTCCTGATCACCCGGACGGTCACCCGCCTCATCCGGGCGGGCCGCGGCCCCTTCCGCGACATCTCGCCGGGAGGGGTGCACATCCACCATGTCGTCCCCGGTGTCGTCCTCACCCTGACCGGCGGCTTCGGCGCGGTCGCGGCCGGCCGGCACGGCGTCGCGCCCCTCGTCTGCGCCGTCCTCTTCGGGGTCGGCGCCGGCCTCGTGCTGGACGAGTTCGCCCTGATCCTCCACCTGGACGACGTGTACTGGACCGAGCAGGGCCGCAAGAGCGTCGAGGCCGTCGTCCTCACCGCCGCCCTCGTCCTGCTGGTGCTCGGCGGCTTCTCCCCGTTCGGCGTGGACGCGCTGACCCCGCAGGAGCGGCAGAGTCGCGGCGGCCTCCTGGTCAGCCTCGGGCTGCACTTCGGCTTCGTACTGGTCGCGCTGGTCAAGGGCAAGTTCCGGACGGCCGTCATCGGGGCGCTGGTGCCCTTCGTCGCCCTCTTCGGCGCCCTGCGCCTGGCCCGCCCCGGTTCGCCCTGGGCCCGCCGCTTCTACCGCC
Organism: Streptomyces sp. NPDC050856; assembly: GCF_040653855.1. Classification (NCBI taxonomy): domain Bacteria; kingdom Bacillati; phylum Actinomycetota; class Actinomycetes; order Kitasatosporales; family Streptomycetaceae; genus Streptomyces; species Streptomyces sp. NPDC050856. Next base: position 31,302 of record NZ_JBFAGV010000017.1, read on the forward strand.
GCCGGCCCCGCGCCCGCGCCCGGGCCGGGCTGCGCGCCTCCCGCCACGACCGCCACTGGGCCCGGCTCGGTCAGCGCTTCCACGACCTGATCGGCGGCGCCCCCGACCGCGTGCCACTGCCCGGGAGCACCCCGCCGTCCGAGCGCGCGCCGCGCCCGGACCCGGCCGGGCGCACGCCGCCCTCCGGCCCGCCCGATCCGCCTGATCCACCCGGCCCGCCCGAGCGCCGCTGACGCCAGGACAGCACCGCGCACACCACCAGGACCGCCGCGATGGCCGCCAAGTGCTCCTTGCCCGCGAGATTGTTCTTGATCATCACTTCGACCACCATCGCCACGACGACCAGCGCCCCCGTCAGCCGGGCGCGGTAACGCCAGCAGACGAAGACCGCGAGCCCCACGACCGCCGCCGACGGCCCGGTGTCGACCACCCGGGCGTCGGACCCGGGCAGCCCGAGGGGGTGGTCGGGACCGAGCGCGATGCCGATCCGCGCGTACATGGTCCCGGCGAGCGTGGCGGCGTAGGCGATCAGCAGGGTCAGGGGGCGGCCCAGGCAGATCTCGGCGATCCCGAAGACCAGCAGCACCTGCGCGAGCGCCCCCCACACCGGCAGGTCGAGAGCCGGTACGAACAGCGACAACGGCGTACGCAGCAGGGCCAGCCACAGCGGCTCGCCGGCCCGGACCGACCCGACGTCCTGAACGGGCTGGTACCCCCAGGGCTGGTTCTGTACCGCCTGGAAGAGCGCCGTCAGACAGACCGCGCCGAGTGTCATGGCCACCGCCCGCCACTTCCGCGTGACCAGCGCGGTCCGCAGCGTCCCGTACAGAGCCCCCCACTCCCGGCGCGCGAACCGTCTCAACGCGCGCCCCCCTGCGGTCGGCGCGGTGGGCGCGGGCGTGCCGGTGTCTTCTCGCAGCGCATGAATGGTGTCCCCCAGGTCGGTCGGTACGGGGCGACGGGGCGCGCGGCGGTTCCCGCCCCGAGCCTCGAGCCACGTTCGAAGACCTGCCAGGGAGACGCGAAGTTCAGTGCGGTGCGAGTGATCCGGATCTCTTCGGCACCGCCCGGACACGGCGGTGCGGCCGCCGCCCGACCGGACGACGGCCGCACCGGGGGCCGCGGGCCGTCAGGTCGCGTCGCCCGCCCGCGCCTCCGGGCCCTCGTCCGTCCCGGCCCCCGGGGCCGGGACGGCTCCGGTGTCCTCCGGACGCTCGGGCAGCTCCGCGGCGAGCGCCGCGGCGGCCTGGACGAGCGGCAGCGCGAGCATCGCCCCGGTGCCCTCCCCGACCGTGACGCCGTGGTCCAGCAGCGGGTTGAGGGCCAGCCGGTCCAGCGCCTTGGCCTGCGCCGGCTCCCCGCTGACCTGCCCCGCCAGCCACCAGTCAGGGGCCCGGAAGGCCGCCCGCTGGCCCACCAGCGCGCACGCCGCCGCGACCACCCCGTCCAGGACAACCGGCATCCGCCGTACCGCGCTCTGCAGCAGGAACCCGGTCATCGCCGCGAGGTCCGCCCCGCCGACCGCGGCCAGCAGCTCCAACTGGTCGCCGAGCACCGGCCGGGCCCGGCGCAGCGCGTCACGGACCGCCGCGCACTTGCGCATCCACGCCAGGTCGTCGATGCCTGCGCCGCCCCGGCCGGTCACCACCGACGCGTCCGTGCCGCACAGCGCGGCGATCAGCGTGGCGGCCGGCGTGGTGCCCCCGACGCTCAGGTCGCCCAGCACCACGAGATCGGTGCCCGAGTCGGCCTCCTCGTCGGCGACCGCCATGCCCAGCCGTACCGCGCGCTCGGCCTCGTCGGGCGTCAGGGCGTCCTCGATGTCGATACGGCCGCTGCCCCGGCGCACCCGGTGGCGCACCACGTCCTCGGGCAGCAGCCCCGGGTCGCAGTCCAGCCCCGCGTCGATCACGCGCACCGGCACCCGCATCCGCCGTGCCAGCACCGCGACCGGGCTCGCACCGTCCAGGACGGCACGCACCAGCTCGTGCGCGCTGCCCGCCGCCCGGCCCGACACACCCAGCCCGGCCACCCCGTGGTCACCGGCGAACAGCACCACCCGTGGCTGCTCCACCGGCCGGACCGGAGCGGCCCCCTGCGCGGCCGACAGCCACTCGCCCAGCTCGTCGAGACGCCCCAGCGCACCGGGCGGGACGGCGAGGCGCTCCCGGCGCTCCTCGGCGGCACGCCGGGTGCCGCTGTCGGGGCGCTCGATCAGATCGGAGAAGTCGTCGAGATTCAGCCTGCTCATTCGCCGAACAGTACAGTCGCCGCCCGTCGTGGGCGCCGTGGGCCGGGGGCGTTGGTGGTTGCTGTGTGGTGGGTGGTGGTTGGGGTCGCCGCCCGTCGCCGCCCGTCGTGGGCGCCGTGGGCCGGGGGCGTTGGTGGTTGCTGTGTGGTGGGTGGTGGCCGGGGTCGCCGCCCGTCGCCGCCCGTCGTGGGTGCCGTGGGCCCGGGCGGCGGGGCCCCGCCCGGGGTCAGCCGCGGAGGACCAGGGGCTGGCCGGCGACCACGTACAGGACGTGCTCGCACTCGTCGGCGAACGCCGCGTTCAGGCGGCCCAGCTCGTCGCGGAAGCGGCGGCTGCCCGCGTCGGCGGGGACGATGCCGGCGCCCACCTCGTTGGTGACGGCGACCACCGTACGGCGGGTGGCGCGCACCGCCGCGACCAGCTCCGCGACCCGCTCGCGCAGCTCCCGTTCACCGCGCCGGGCCCAGGTGTCGTCGTCCCAGGCGCCCACCCGGTCCATCGCGTCGGTCAGCCACAGGGACAGGCAGTCGATCAGCAGCGGCGGGCCGGCCCGGCCGAGGAGCGGCACCAGGTCACAGGTCTCCTCGGTGCGCCACGAGCCGGGGCGCCGCTCGCGGTGGAGGCTCACCCGGGCCGCCCACTCCGCGTCGCCGGCCCGGGTGCCGCCCGTCGCCACGTACACCACCTCGGGGAACGTCTCCAGGCGCCGCTCGGCCTCCAGTGACTTGCCCGAGCGGGCGCCGCCCGTCACCAGGGTGCGCCGGGGGACGTCCGGCACCTCGTGGTACTCGCCGACGATCAGCGTCGTGCCGTCCGGCACCGCCCGAGCCCCGGCCGCGGCCAGCCGCCGGTCCAGCTCGGGGCCGGGCGGCACGCCGTGGTCCAGGTGCACGGCGACCACGTCGGTCGTCGCCCCCACACCGCCCGCCGCGCGCAGCCGGGCCAGCGCGTCGGGCCGCCCGGTCACATCGGCGAGGACCATGTCGTACGGGTGCCGTGTGTCCGCCACGCCCGCCGGTGCGCCGCCCGGCGGGAGGTACAGCAGCCGCGCGCCCTCCGGTGAGGTCACCTCGTACCCGGTGCCGGGGGAGTCCATCGGCACCGCCCGTACCCGGTGGCCGCTGATCAGGGTCAGCTCCCGCCCGTCGGGGACCCGGCCGGCCGTCGGCAGCCCGGCCGGCACCTCCACGGCCGGCCCGTCGTGCGGGTGGGTGAGCAGCACCTGCCGTACGCCGGTGAGCGAGTGCCCCGCCCGGGCGGCGGCCAGCGCGGCGCCGGGCGTCAGATCGAGCAGCAGCGCGTCGTCCACCAGCAGCGCGGTGGCCGCGCGGGCGCGGGCACCACGGGCGGTCGCGCAGGCGGCGCAGGGGCAGTCGGGGCGGGGGAGCCCGTCGGGGGCACCGGTGCCGAGCAGAGTCAGTTCCACGGTCCCGATCCTCCCGTGTCCCCGCGGGTGGTGCGCGCCCGGCTACGCTGCGGGCAGGAACAGATCGGCAACCGATCAGCTGGACCCGGGAGGCGTACATGGCATGGACGTGGCGGTTCGAGAAGTCCGACGGCGCGGAGACCGAGCCGGCGGTCGAGCCGGAGGAGTTCACCACTCAGGGCGACGCCGAGACGTGGATCGGTGAACACTTCAAGGCCCTCCAGGAGGGTGGCGCGGACCGGGTCGTCCTCTTCGAGGACGGTACGGAGATCTACGGCATGAGCCTGCACGCCGAAGAGGTGTGACCTCCGGGGGCGCCCCCGCCCGGCGCCCCCTTCTCCATACCGCGGGCTCCGGGGCTCCTCCCGCGCGTTCCGGGGCCGGTCGTGCGCGTCCCGCCGGCCCGGCCGCGCGGAAGGACGCCGGCTGGCCCCACCGCACGTCGCCGTCGCGCGCGACCTTGTGCGGGGCCTCGGCGACGGCGGAGGCCTCCTCGTCCGTCAGGTGCGCCGAGACGTGCCGGCGGATGCCGCGCGGATGGACGGGTGCCGTCTCCCGCAGCGCTCCGGCGCCCTCCTCGGTGACCACGGCCCAGGACACCCGCTTGTCCAGCGGATCGGGCTGCTTGCGTACCAGCCCGCCGCGCACCAGCTCGTCCACGAGGCGGCTGACGACCGACGCGCTGTTCCTCGTGAATCCCCACAACACCACCGGGTTCACCCTGCTCCAGTACGGGCGCGAAGGGTTCGAGGAAGTCGTCAGGTCCTGCAAGGACCACGGAAAGCTCCTCGTCATCGACCTCTGTTTAGCCTCCTTCACGCTCTTCGGGTCCGGGGTCGACCGGTTCGACGTCTACGAGCCGCTGGAGAGGTCGGGTGTCTCCCACCTGGCCATCGAGGACACCGGTAAGACCTGGCCCGTGCAGGACGCCGAATGCGCCATGATCACGGCGTCCGACGACCTCCATGAGGACGTCCACAACCTCCACACCGGCGTGCTGCTCAATGGGCCACCCCGTCGTCGACGAGGACCGCCCCGAGGTGTACGAGGAGCTGCTCACCCACGCGGCGAGCCTGTCCTGACCGGCTCCGGGTGCGGGCCGCCCGGCCCCCGCCCGGGACCGTCACACCTCGCCCAGCGTCACCGTCACCGTCGCCCGCCTGCCGTCCCGCACGTACGTCACCGGCATCCGCTGACCCGGCTTCGCCGACGCCAGCGCCTCCAGGAGCGAGGTGATGGTGGTGATCTCCGTGTCGCCCAGCCGGGTGATGACGTCCTCCGGGCGCAGCCCCGCCCTCGCCGCCGCCCCGTCCCGCGGCGCTTCCACGATCGCCACGCCCACCGGCCGGTAGCCCCGGTCCAGGACGGTCCGGCCGACGATGTTCAGCGCCGCCCGGCCCGAATCGGTGACCCGTCCGGTGCGGACGATCTGGTCGGCCACCGTCCTGACCATGGAGACGGGGATCGCGAACCCGATGCCCGGTGCCGCCCCGCCGCCCATCCGCGGGTCGGCCGCCGCCAGCGTCGGGATGCCGATGACCTCGCCGTCCAGGTTGACCAGGGCGCCCCCGCTGTTGCCCGGGTTGATCGCCGCCGACGTCTGGATCATGTTGCCGAGGGTCGCGCCCGTCCCGCCGCCCGCCCGCCCCTCGCTGACCGTGCGGCCGGTGGCCGAGACGATGCCCTGGGTGACGCTGCTGGACAGGCCGAGCGGCGAACCCATGGCGAGGACGATCTGCCCGACCTCCACCTTGGAGGAGTCGCCGAACCTCGCCGGGCGCAACCCGGCGGGCGGCCGGTCCAGCCTGATCACGGCCAGGTCCTGCTCCGGGTAGCTGGAGACCAGCTCGGCGCGCAGCGCCTCACCGCCCGTCGCCACCGTGACCTCGAAGCTCCGCCCGGAGTCGACGACATGGGCGTTGGTGACGATGTGGCCCTTGTCGTCGTAGACGACACCGGAGCCCAGTCCCTCCCCGGCGTCGATCTGCACGACGGACGGCAGCACGTCGCCGATGACCCTGCGGTAGGCGTCCTCCAGGTCGTTCGCCGCCCGGTGGGCGGGCGCCGCCGGGCGCGCCGCGCTCGGCACGGGAGGCGCGGGCGGCGACGGGGCGGGCACACCCGCCGAGCAGCCGCCCACCAGGGCGGCCACCCAGACGACGCAGACCGAGCGGGCCACGGAGGTCGGCGAGAAGCGGAAACGAAGGGCAGCCATGGAACGGAGTGTCCCCGCCCGGCGGTGGTACGGCTTGCCGTACGCACCCGATCAGGGGGTGGCGGCGCCCCTCAGCCGCGTACCCCGCACAGGTGCAGCAGTGCCGCCACCCTGCGGTACGGCTCCGTGCGCCCCGCCCGGTCCTCCGCGGCGAGCAGCCGTTCCAGCTCGTCGGCGGCGGGCAGGCCCTGTTCGTCGGGTTCGTTGTCGGTGAAGACCCGTACGCCGTACCAGGCGTGCAGCGGCGCGGCGATCCCGGCGAGCGTCGCTGTCAGCGCCTCCAGCCGGTCGGCGCGCACCGCGAGCCCCAGCCGGTTGACATAGGTGTCCGAGCCGAAGGCGCCCAGCGCCCCCGGCCAGTCCCCGGCCAGCCCCGGCCGCATGGCCAGCGCGTCGGCGTTCCGCACCAGGAGCGAGAGCAGACCGCCGGGCGCCAGCATCCGGGCCAGTCCCGCCAGCATCGCGTCGGGCTCCTCGACATACATCAGCACCCCGTGGCAGAGCACCACGTCGAAGCTGCCGGGCCGGAAGTGCGCCCCGGTCTCCCGGCCGTCCCCCTCGATGAGCCTGACCCGCTCGCGGATGCCGGCGGGCTCGGGGGCCAGCGCCTCACGGGCGGCTCTGAGCATCCCCGGGTCCGGCTCCAGACCGGTGATGGTGTGCCCGGCCCGGGCCAGTCGCAGCGCCTGGGTGCCCTGCCCCATGCCGACATCGAGCACCCGCAGCCGCTGCCCCACCGGGTAGCGGGCGGTTATCTGCTCGTCGAGCTGACGGGCCACGAGCTCCTGGCGGACGACGTTGCGCAGTCCGCCGAGCCCGTTCAGCCAGCGGGCCGACGCGCCCGCGAATCCGCCGACCTGTGTGCTCAGGGCCGCTCTCCGCGCTTGACCTGCGGCTTGGGCAGCCGCAGCCGGCGCATCTGGAGCGTACGCATCAGGGCGTACGCCACGGCGCCCCGCTTCGGTTCGTTCGGGAAGCGCTCGTTGAGCTGCTTCTTCAGGCGGAAGGCGATGCCGATCGAGTCCACGACGATCATCGCGATCACACCGAGCCAGAGCAGCAGCGCGATGTTCTGGAGCTGCGGCACCCGGATCATCGACAGGACCAGGATCACCACCGCGAGCGGCAGGAAGAACTCCGCGACACAGAAGCGGGAGTCGACGAAGTCGCGCACGAAGCGACGGACCGGGCCCTTGTCGCGGGCCGGGAGGTAACGCTCGTCGCCGCTGGCGAGAGCCTCGCGCTGCTTGGCCAGGTCGGCCCGCCGGGCCTCGCGCTGGCGGCGCACGGCCTCCTTGCGGTCGGTCGGCACGGTGGCCGCGCGGCGGCGCTGGGTCTGGGCCTCACTCCGCTTCGGGGTAGGGCGGCCCTTGGGGGCCTGGGGATCGCGGGGCTGCTTGGAGAGGTCCGCCGTCACCTTCTCGGTGGGGGCCTTCTCGTTCGAACGGCTACGGAACACAAAGCCCAAGGGTACGGGGTATGTCGCATGGACCCCACCCCGCCGGGGAACGATCCGGCAACAGACCGCGTCCCCCTGTACACACTCCCCGGGCCGCCGCCTACTCCTCGCGCCGGATCACGGGCCGTGGGCAGTCGTCCTTGGGGAGGAGCGCATCAGCGCTCGAACAGTGCGGTAATGGAAGCAGGGCCCGTACTGTGGGTTCTGTTGGAGTGCTGGAAGCCGAGTCCGTCAGAAGGGGGCGCGCGAAGCCCATGAGCGGTGTGATGAAGCGTATGGGGATGCTCTTCCGCGCGAAGGCAAACAAGGCCCTTGACCGGGCCGAGGATCCGCGCGAGACCCTCGATTACTCGTACCAGAAGCAGCTCGAGCTGCTCCAGAAGGTACGCCGTGGCGTCGCCGACGTGGCGACCTCGCGCAAGCGCCTGGAGCTCCAGCTCAACCAGCTGCAGGGCCAGTCCGCCAAGCTGGAGGACCAGGGCCGCAAGGCGCTGGCGCTGGGCCGCGAGGACCTGGCGCGCGAGGCGCTGTCCCGCCGGGCCGCGCTCCAGCAGCAGGTGACGGACCTGGAGACGCAGCACCAGACCCTCCAGGGCGAGGAGGAGAAGCTCACCCTCGCCGCCCAGCGCCTGCAGGCCAAGGTCGACGCCTTCCGTACGAAGAAGGAGACCATCAAGGCCACCTACACCGCCGCCCAGGCGCAGACCCGGATCGCCGAGTCGTTCTCCGGCATCTCGGAGGAGATGAGCGACGTCGGCGTCGCCATCCAGCGGGCCGAGGACAAGACCGCGCAGCTCCAGGCGCGGGCCGGGGCGATCGACGAGCTGCTCGCCTCCGGCGCGCTGGACGACCGCTCGGGGCTGGCGAAGGACGACATCCAGGCCGAACTGGACCGCCTGTCGGGTGGTACGGACGTGGAGCTGGAGCTCCAGCGGATGAAGGCGGAGCTGGCCGGCGGCACCGGCGGGCAGCAGTCCATCGAGGGCGGCGCCGCAGCTCCCCAGGACCAGGCCCAGCAGCAGTCCCACCCGAGGTTCGACAAGCAGTGAAGGACGGATCGTCATGATCGTGAGGATCATGGGGGAGGGCCAGGTCGAGCTGGCCGACAGCCACTTCGCCGAGCTGAACAAGCTCGACGACGAGCTGCTCGCGGAGATGGAGCGCGGTGACGGGGAGGGCTTCCGCCGTACGCTCCACGCGCTGCTGGAAACGGTCCGCCAGCTCGGCGAACCGCTCCCGGACGACTCCCTGGAGCCCTCCGCCCTGATCCTCCCGGCACCCGACGCCACGCTCGAAGAGGTCCGCGACATGCTGACCGACGACGGGCTGATCCCCGGCTGAGCTCCACCTCCGACACACGCCGTGCCCCGCTCCGGTCCCCCGGGGCGGGGCACCGTGTCTCCCGCCCCGGGACCACGCCGTACCGTTCGGTGGCGTGACCTCCCTCGGAAACGGGGTCGTGCGCGGCCGGTGCTGGCTGCGGGCGCATCCTCTCGCCTTCGACGCCGCCCTCGCCCTCGCCGTGCTGCTGTGCATGGTCGCCGGATCGTTCGCCGATCCGCACGGCAGCCCCAACGGACCGACCTTCGGCACCCGCGCCCCCGGTGCGCGCAGCGCGCTGCTGATGCTGCTCGGGGGCGGCGCGCTCGTCCTGCGGCGGCGGGCACCTTACGCGGTGCTCGGCGTGACCGGTGCGGTCAGCGTCGCCGAGCTGGCGGCGGGCGACCCCGCCGCGCCGGTGGTGATGAGCGCGGTGATCGCCCTCTACACCGTCGCCTCGCGCACCGACCGCCCCACCACCTGGCGGGTCGGCCTGCTGACGATGACGGTGCTCACCGGGGCCGCGATGCTGTTGGGCTCCGCCCCCTGGTACAGCCAGGAGAACGTGGCCGTCTTCGCGTGGACCGGTATGGCCGCCGCCGCGGGCGACGCGGTGCGCAGCCGCCGCGCCTTCGTGGACGCCATCCGGGAGCGCGCCGAGCGGGCCGAACGCACCCGCGACGAGGAGGCCCGCCGCCGGGTCGCCGAGGAGCGGCTGCGCATCGCCCGCGACCTCCATGACGTCGTCGCCCACCACATCGCCCTGGCCAACGTGCAGGCCGGAGTGGCCGCCCATGTCATGGACAAGCGGCCCGACCAGGCCAAGGAGGCCCTCGCGCACGTCCGGGAGGCCAGCCGCTCGGCCCTGGACGAGCTGCGCGCCACGGTCGGCCTGCTCCGCCAGTCCGGCGACCCGGAGGCCCCCACCGAACCGGCGCCCGGCCTCGCCGTCCTGGACGAGCTGCTGGCGACGTTCCGCAACGCCGGCCTCCCGGTGGAGCTGGTCCGCGCCGATGACGGGCCCCTCCCCCCGGGCACCGGGCCGGGGGCCCCCACCGCACCGCGCCTGCCCGCGGCCGCCGACCTCGCCGCGTACCGGATCGTCCAGGAGGCACTGACCAATGTGCGCAAGCACGCGGGCCCGGACGCCCGGGCCGAGGTGAGCGTGGTACGGGTCGGCCGGACCATCGAGGTGACGGTGCTCGACGACGGCGGCGCACCCCCGGGCGCCCCGGTGCCCGACGGCGGCGGGCACGGCCTTCTCGGCATGCGCGAACGGGTCGCCGCGCTCGGCGGGACGCTCACCGCGGGCCCCCGCTACGGCGGCGGTTTCCGCGTGCAGGCGATACTGCCCCTCACCGCACCGACAGGGGAGGCCGGGTGACCATCAGGGTGCTGCTCGCCGACGACCAGGCACTGCTGCGCAGCGCGTTCCGCGTGCTGGTGGACTCCGAGCCGGACATGGAGGTCGTGGGGGAGGCGGCGGACGGCGCCGAGGCCGTCGCGCTCGCCCGCTCGCGGCGGGCCGACGTGGTGCTGATGGACATCCGCATGCCCGGTACGGACGGCCTGGCCGCCACCCGGATGATCAGCGCGGACCCGGACCTGGCCGGGGTGCGCGTGGTCATGCTCACCACCTTCGAGGTGGACGAGTACGTCGTGCAGTCGCTGCGCGCCGGCGCCTCGGGCTTCCTGGGCAAGGGCGCGGAGCCGGACGAACTGCTCAACGCCATCCGTGTCGCGGCCGCCGGCGAGGCGCTGCTGTCGCCCGCCGCGACCAAGGGCCTGATCGCCACCTTCCTGGCGCAGGACGGCGGCGCCGGGGGCCCGGACGGCGCCGGCCGGGCCCCCGGGTACGCCGAGCGGCTCGCCGCCCTGACCGTGCGCGAACGCGAGGTGCTGGTCCTGGTCGCGGGCGGCCTCTCCAACGACGCGATCGCCGAGCGCCTGGCGGTCAGCCCGCTCACGGTGAAGACCCACGTCAACCGAGCCATGGCCAAGCTCGGCGCCCGCGACCGCGCCCAACTGGTCGTCGTCGCGTACCAGTCGGGGCTGGTCCGCCCCAGGGTGGAGTGAGCGTGCGGCGGCGCGTACTCCGTTGGGTGTAGGAGGGGGCGGGCGAACGGGACCTGGGGGCGAGGGATTCACCCTCCGGCATGGCTGATCGTATGAGTACCTGCCGATCTGCCACAGAAGAGAGACCCCTATGTCCTGGCTGTCCAGATTCAGCCTCGCGCAAAGGGCCCTGATAGGGCTGATGTCGATCGTGGCGATCGTCTTCGGAGCGATCGCCGTCCCGCAGCTGAAGCAGCAGCTGCTGCCCTCCATCGAACTGCCCATGGTGTCGGTGCTGGCGCCGTACCAGGGCGCGTCCCCCGAAGTGGTCGAGAAGCAGGTCGTCGAACCGCTCGAGAACACCATCAAGGCCGTCGACGGCGTCGAGGGGGTCACCTCCACCGCCAGCGAGGGCAACGCGCTCATCATGGCGACCTTCGACTACGGGGACGAGGGCACCAAGCAGCTCGTCGCCGACGTCCAGCAGGCCGTCAACCGGGCCCGCGCCCAGCTGCCGGACGGCGTCGACCCCCAGGTCGTGGCCGGTTCCACCGACGACATACCGGCCGTCGTGCTGTCCGTCTCCTCCGGCAAGGACCAGCAGGCCCTGGCCGACCAGCTGGAGCGGACCGTCGTCCCGGCGCTGCGGGACATCGAGGGGGTCGGCCAGGTCTCGGTCGACGGCGTCCAGGACCTCCAGGTCTCCGTCACCCCCGACGGCAAGAAGCTCGCCGCCGCGGGCCTCGACGCGATGGCGCTGTCCGAGGCGCTGAAGTCGGGCGGCGCGACCGTCCCGGCCGGTTCCTTCTCGGAGGGCGGCAAGAGCCGCACCGTACAGGTGGGCGGCGGCTTCACCTCGCTGGAGCAGATCGAGGACCTGCGGATCGCGCCGGCGAAGCCCGGTGAGGGCAAGGCGGTACGCCTCGGTGACATCGCCACCGTCGAGCAGACCGAGGCGCAGCGGGTCTCCATCACCCGGACCAACGGCAGGCCCAGCCTCGCCGTCATGGTCACCATGGACAAGGACGGCAGCGCCGTCGCCATCTCCGAGGCGGTCAAGGACAAGCTGCCCGAGCTGCGCGAGGACCTGGGCGCCGGCGCGGAGCTGACCGTGGTGTCCGACCAGGGCCCGGCCGTCTCCAAGTCGATATCCGGGCTGACCACCGAGGGCGCGCTCGGCCTGCTCTTCGCGGTCGTCGTCATCCTGGTCTTCCTGGCCTCGGTGCGCTCCACCCTGGTCACCGCGGTCTCCATCCCGCTGTCGGTGGTCCTCGCGCTGATCGTGCTGTGGACCCGCGACCTGTCGCTGAACATGCTGACCCTGGGCGCGCTGACCATCGCCATCGGCCGTGTGGTGGACGACTCGATCGTGGTCCTGGAGAACATCAAGCGGCACCTCGGCTACGGCGAGGAGCGCCAGGCGGCGATCCTCACGGCGGTCCGCGAGGTCGCGGGCGCCGTCACCTCCTCCACCCTGACCACCGTCGCGGTGTTCCTGCCGATCGGTCTGGTCGGCGGCATGGTGGGCGAACTGTTCGGCTCGTTCTCGCTCACCGTCACCGCCGCGCTGCTCGCCTCCCTGCTCGTCTCGCTGACCGTCGTCCCGGTCCTGTCGTACTGGTTCCTGCGCGCCCCCAAGGGCACGTCCGAGGACCCGGAGGAGGCGCGCCGGGAGGCGGAGCGGAAGGAGGACCGCAGCGTCCTGCAGCGGATGTACGTGCCGGTGCTGAGGTTCGCGACCCGTCGCCGGCTGACCAGTGTGGCCATCGCGGTCGTCGTCCTCATCGGCACCTTCGGCATGGCGCCGCTGCTCAAGACGAACTTCTTCGACCAGGGCGAGCAGGACGTCCTGTCCATCAAGCAGGAACTCGCCCCGGGCACCGCCCTGGACGCGGCCGACGCCGCCGCCAGGAAGGTCGAGAAGGTCCTCGGCTCGGTCGACGAGGTCGAGGCCTACCAGGTCACCGTCGGTTCCTCCGGCTTCATGGCGGCCTTCGGCGGCGGCACCGGCGCCAACCAGGCGTCCTACCAGGTGACCCTGAAGGACTCGGCGTCGTACGAGAGGACCCGCGACCGCATCGACACCGAGCTGGGCAGGCTCGACGGCATCGGCGACACGACGATCGCGGCCGGTGACGGCTTCGGCAGCCAGGACCTGAGCGTGGTGGTCAAGGCGTCCGACGCGGCCACCCTGAAGAAGGCCGCCGAGGCGGTGCGGGCCGAGGTGGCGAAGCTCGACGACGTCACGGACGTCCAGAGCGACCTGGCGCAGTCCGTGCCGCGCGTCGCGGTCAAGGCCGGCGCCAGGGCGGCCGACGCCGGCTTCACCGACGCCTCGCTGGGCATGGCCGTCGCCCAGGCGGTACGCGGAATGCCGGCCGGCAAGGCGATCCTGGACGACACGGAGCGCGACGTCCTCATCACCTCGGCGGCCCCGGCCAGGACGATGGCGGAGCTGCGGACGCTGCCGCTCGGCCCGGTCCGGCTCGGCGACGTCGCGGAGGTGAGGCTGGTCCCCGGCCCGGTCTCGATGACCCGGATCGACGGCTCGCGGGCCGCGACGATCACGGCGAAGCCGACCGGTGACAACACCGGCGCGGTCAGTGCCGCGCTCCAGTCGAAGATCGGCGCGTTGGACCTGCCGGAAGGCGCGACCGCGTCGATCGGCGGGGTCTCGGAGGACCAGGAGGAGGCGTTCGCCAACCTCGGTCTGGCGATGCTGGCGGCGATCGCGATCGTCTTCATGCTGCTGGTCGCCACGTTCCGCTCCCTGGTCCAGCCGCTGATCCTGCTCGTCTCCATCCCGTTCGCGGCGACGGGCGCGATCGGGCTGCTGGTCGCGACCGGCACGGCGATGGGCGTCCCGGCGATGATCGGGATGCTGATGCTGATCGGCATCGTGGTGACCAACGCGATCGTGCTGATCGACCTGATCAACCAGTACCGGGCACAGGGCCTGGGTGTGGTCGAAGCGGTGATCGAGGGCGGCCGGCACCGGCTGCGCCCGATCCTGATGACGGCCCTGGCGACCATCTTCGCGCTGCTGCCGATGGCCCTGGGCATCACGGGCGAGGGCGGGTTCATCGCCAAGCCGCTCGCGGTGGTGGTGATCGGCGGCCTGGTCACCTCCACACTGCTGACCCTGCTGCTGGTCCCGACGCTGTACGCGATGGTGGAGCTCCGCAAGGAGCGCCGCCGCGCCAAACGGGCGGCCAGGTCGGCGGACTCGGCGTCGACCCCCGCCTCCGGGGGGACCCGGACCCCGGCCGGCGTCTGACCCGGGTCCCTTCCGCCCCGGCGGTCCGTCCCCCCGCACCCGGGGCGGACCGCCGGGGCGGTCGGCGTTCCGGGCCGGCCGGGCCGGAGCCCGGCCGCCGCCCGGGGGCGGGACGGCGGGGCACGCGCGAGGGGCGCCCCGCCAGTGGCGGGGCGCCCCTCGTCACGCGTGGCGGGCGGGACTACGGCAGCGCCAGCATCCGCTCGAGCGCCAGCTTGGCGAAGCTCTCGGTCTCGCGGTCGACCTGGATCCGGTTGACCAGGTTGCCCTCGGCCAGCGACTCCAGCGCCCACACCAGGTGGGGCAGGTCGATGCGGTTCATGGTGGAGCAGAAGCAGACCGTCCGGTCGAGGAAGACGATCTCCTTGTCCTCACTGGCGAAACGGTTCGCCAGGCGCTGTACCAGGTTCAGCTCGGTGCCGATCGCCCACTTCGAGCCGGCCGGGGCCGCCTCCAGCGTCTTGATGATGTACTCCGTGGAGCCCACGTAGTCCGCGGCGGCCACGACCTCGTGCCGGCACTCCGGGTGCACCAGGACGTTCACGCCCGGCACGCGTTCGCGCACGTCGTTCACGGAGTCCACCGAGAAGCGGCCGTGCACCGAGCAGTGGCCGCGCCACAGGATCATCCTGGCGTCGCGCAGCTCCTGGGCCGTCAGGCCGCCGTTGGGCTTGTGCGGGTTGTACAGGACGCAGTCGTCCAGCGACATCCCCATGTCCCGCACCGCGGTGTTGCGCCCCAGGTGCTGGTCGGGCAGGAACAGCACCTTCTCGCCCTGCTCGAAGGCCCAGTCGAGGGCGCGCTTGGCGTTGGAGGACGTGCAGATGGTGCCGCCGTGCTTGCCGGTGAAGGCCTTGATGTCGGCGGAGGAGTTCATGTAGGAGACCGGGACGACCTGGTCGGCGACGCCCGCCTCGGTCAGCACGTCCCAGCACTCCGCGACCTGCTCGGCGGTCGCCATGTCGGCCATGGAGCAGCCCGCCGCCAGGTCCGGCAGGACGACCTTCTGGTCGTCGGAGGTCAGAATGTCGGCCGACTCGGCCATGAAGTGCACGCCGCAGAAGACGATGTACTCGGCATCCGGCCGTGCCGCCGCCTCCCGGGCGAGCTTGAAGGAGTCGCCGGTGACGTCCGCGAACTGGATGACCTCGTCACGCTGGTAGTGGTGGCCCAGCACGAAGACCTTGTCGCCGAGCTTCTCCTTGGCCGCGCGGGCGCGCTCCACCAGGTCGGGGTCGGACGGCGACGGCAGGTCGCCGGGGCACTCGACTCCCCGCTCGCTCTTGGGGTCGGCCTCGCGCCCGAGCAGCAGCAGGGCGAGCGGCGTCGGCTGGACATCCAGGGGCTGGGCGGTGGTCACGTCACGCACCCTTTCTTCTCTCGATAAGCGCGGCGAAGCCGCTCCAGTGCAGCGGGGCGTGCACCGGGGAGCCTTTTCGTCTAAATGACGCTATCTATCATAACCGGTTCACGTCACTTTGACGATGTCCATAGCGTCGATGTGACACATCCCCCCTCAACCGGCCGGTGCCCGCCGGTGAGGCGGTGTGCGAGCATGAAAGGGAAAGACACGCACTCGGCCCGGAATGAATCCGCGGCCCCGCCGGTTGCAACCGTCGGCAAGCAGTCTCCGTACAACCCGGGAGAGAAGCAGATGTCCGTATCGGACGAGAAGACCACTGTCAGCGACGGCATCCTCCTGTCGGACGCCGCCGCGGCCAAGGTCAAGGCCCTGCTCGACCAGGAAGGCCGCGACGACCTCGCGCTGCGCGTCGCCGTTCAGCCCGGTGGCTGCTCGGGCCTGCGGTACCAGCTCTTCTTCGACGAGCGCTCGCTCGACGGTGACGTCGTCAAGGACTTCAACGGCGTCAAGGTCGTCACCGACCGCATGAGCGCCCCCTACCTGGGCGGCGCCTCCATCGACTTCGTCGACACGATCGAGAAGCAGGGCTTCACCATCGACAACCCCAACGCCACCGGCTCCTGCGCCTGCGGCGACTCCTTCAGCTAGGACCCGCGCGCACGGCGACGACGAAGGCGGCGGCCCCCGGACACCCGGGGGCCGCCGCCTTCCTCACACCCGTCCCGCCGCACCCGCGGACCGGCACCCGCCGGACGCGCTACTTCAGCGGCACCGCCCGGTCGCTCGCCGCGTCCACGACCTCCCGGCCGCCCAGCGGCCGGTCCAGCGTCACCGACGCGGTCAGCTCCTTGGCGATCATGATGCAGGCCCGGCCCGGTTCGATCGGCTTCTCGGCCACCGTCAGCCGCACCCGCTCGGCGCTCTCCTCGGCGCGGACGGTGTACGTGCTGCACACCCCGCCCCAGAAGCGCGCGGTCAGCTTCTTCCCCTCCACGCGGTAGGACTCCACCCGGCTCGGCTTGTCGGTGCTCCCCCCGCTGGCCGACTCCCCGGGCGACGGCGCCAGATGCCGCGGCGCCACCGCCGGGTAGGTCACGGTGGACGACGGGGCGCCGGCCTTCGGTTCCACCTCGAACAGCCACGACGGCACGAGTGCCTCCCGGCCCCCGGTGAACTGCGCGGCCAGCCCGAACACCGCCTTGGTGACGGTCACCGTCTCCTTGGGCGCCCCGCCGCTCCGCCCGCACTCCGTCGCGGGCCCGGCCCCCTCGGTCAGCGGCGCGGGCGTCGCGCACCCGCCGATCCCGGCCCGGCCGTCGCCCGACGGCGCGTTCAGCCGCTTCAGCGCCTCGGCCGCGCCGATCACCGGGTACACATCACCCGCGACCGGTGCCTTCAGCCGCCCGCTGCCCCCCACCACCCGGCCGTCCGGCCCGATCTGGACACCGGTCGACCAGCCGTACGTCGGCAGACCGCCGACGACCGGGTCGGCGTTGACCACCCGTACCGCGCCCATCCGCTGGGTGGCGTCCAGGTCGGCGTCCCGCTGGCCCACCGCCGCCAGCACGGGAGCCGCGGCCCTCTTCGCCGCCTCCTCGCTCACCGGCCGCCCGGTCCCGTGGTGCGACCCGCCGCCGGGGCACTCCTCGCCCTTCAGGCAGTTGTCGCCGGCCGGTGCGGTGCCCAGCGTCCAGGTGGCCGGCGCCTGCCGGTTGACCTGGAGCTCGGCGCCCGAGCCGTCCTTCTCCCGGCCGGTCTTCCAGACCGCCCCGTCCAGCCGCGGCGTGCCGCTCACCCCGAGGGCCTTCGCCAGCCGGGCCACCTCCGCCGCGCCGACCGTGCCCTCCGGCCGGTACACGGGTGCCGCGTCCGGGCCGTCGGGCAGCTCGCCCGCGGCCCGGTACTCCACCCCGTGCGGGTCCGGCTCACCGGGCGCGATCCCCGGGCCGGTGCCGTGTCCGTCCAGGACCAGCGGCGGGGGAGTGCGGCCGGCGGCCGGGGTGCCGCGCGGCTTGTCGTCCGAGGCGGCCGTGGCGAAGTAGGCACCGCCGCCACCGGCGACCAGTACCGCCGCCGCCACCGAGGCGACGGCGAGCGGCGAACGCCGCCGGCGGGCGCTGTCCTGTGTGGGCTCCGTACTGCTCACCGCATCGCTCCTCACTTCTTGTGTATCCCCCTTGTACGGGAGACACCCCTGGGACGGAACGAAGGAGCGCGCGGTTCCCCTTGTGTCGTCAGACGCCGTACTCCGAAGCGGCGTCCAGCAGCCGCGCCGAGTCGGGCGGGACGACCACACCGTGGATCAGGGACGGCGGCACCGGAACCGGGGCGGCCGTCGCCGGCACCACCCAGTGCGGTGCCATCCGCGCGCTGTCACCGCGCAGCTGGGCCAGGCTCATCTCGGTGTCGCCCGGTACGGGCGGGGCGCTGTGGTTCGGCATACCCGCACCGTACGCACCCGGAGACCGACCGAAAAAGACCTACTATTGGGTAGTTTCCGCTCTTGGGGCCTCCGCCGACCCGGTAGCGTGAACTGTCAACGCCGCCTTCCCCAGGAGCGCCCAGCCGTGCGTATCGCAGTCACCGGCTCCATCGCCACCGACCACCTCATGACCTTCCCCGGCCGTTTCGCCGACCAGCTCGTCGCCGACCAGCTGCACACGGTCTCCCTCTCCTTCCTCGTCGACAACCTCGACGTCCGCAGGGGCGGGGTGGCCGCCAACATCTGCTTCGGGATGGGGCAGCTGGGCGCCGCCCCCGTCCTCGTGGGCGCGGCGGGTTCGGACTTCGACGAGTACCGCGCCTGGCTCGACCGCCACGGCGTGGACACCGGTTCGGTACGGATCTCCGAGGTACTGCACACCGCGCGCTTCGTCTGCACCACCGACGCCGACCACAACCAGATCGGCTCCTTCTACACCGGCGCCATGAGCGAGGCCCGGCTGATCGAGCTGAAGGCCGTCGCCGACCGGGTCGGCGGCCTGGACCTGGTCGTCATCGGCGCGGACGACCCGGAGGCGATGCTCCGGCACACCGAGGAGTGCCGCACCCGCTCCATCCCGTTCGCCGCGGACTTCTCGCAGCAGATCGCCCGCATGGACGGCGACGAGGTGCGCACGCTCCTGGAGGGCGCTACGTACCTCTTCTCCAACGAGTACGAGAAGGGGCTCATCGAGTCCAAGACCGGCTGGACCGACGCGGAGATCCTGGCCAAGGTCGGCCACCGCGTCACCACCCTCGGCGCGCGCGGGGTGCGCATCGAGCGGGTCGGCGAGCCGGTCGTCGAGGTCGGCTGCCCGGAGGAGCACGCGAAGGTCGACCCGACGGGTGTCGGCGACGCCTTCCGCGCCGGCTTCCTCTCCGGCCTGTCCTGGGGCGTCGGCCTGGAGCGCGCCGCCCAGGTCGGCTGCATGCTCGCCACCCTGGTGATCGAGACGCTCGGCACCCAGGAGTACACCCTCGGCCGCGCCCCCTTCCTGGACCGTTTCACCAAGGCGTACGGCCACGAGGCCGCCGCCGAGGTGCAGCCCTACCTGCCCTAGCGGCCGCCGGTGGACCGGGCCCGGCCCGTCCGGCCCGGTCCACCGGACACCGCCCGGTCACGACACCCGGCGGACCACATACGCCGCTCCCCGGTCCGCCGGCCGCTCACCCGCGTACTCCTGGCCACGCATCTCGCACCAGGCCGGAATGTCCAGCCGGGCCGCCTCGTCGTCGCTGAGCACCGTCACGGTCCCGCCCACCGGGACGTCCCCGAACACCTTCGCCAGCTCGATCACCGGGATCGGGCACCGCCTGCCCAGCGCGTCCACCACCAGGGACCCGCCTTCCCCCTCCCCGGCGGCCGGCCGCGCGGAGACCGGCGCGCCCAGCCGCTCCCGCACCCGCGCCACCGCGTCCGGCAGCACCTCCAGGAACCGGTCCACCTCCGCCCCGTCCGTCCCCGGCGGCAGCGACACCCGGACGTTGCCCTCCGACAGCACGCCCATGGCCCGCAGCACATGGCTGGGCGTCAGCGTGGAACTCGTGCAGGACGAGCCGGACGAAACGGAAAAACCCGAGCGATCCAGTTCGTGCAGGAGCGCCTCCCCGTCGACATAGAGACACGAGAAGGTCACCAGGTGCGGCAGTCGCCGCACCGCGTCGCCGACCACTTCCACGTCCGGCACCAGCCGCGGCACCCGCGCCCGGATCCGCTCCACCAGCTCCGTCAGCCGCGCCGCCTCCGCGTCGGCCTCCGCCCGTACCGCCCGCAGCGAGGCCGCGGCGGCCACAATGCCCGGAACGTTCTCGAACCCGGCCGCCCGCCCCGACTCCCGCTCGTCCGCCGGACCCTGGGGCGCGAACCGGACTCCCTTGCGCACCACGAGCAGGCCCACGCCCGCGGGGCCGCCCCACTTGTGCGCGCTGGCCGCCAGCAGCGACCAGCCGTCCTCGACCCGCCCCCACGCCAGCGACTGCGCCGCGTCCACCAGCAGCGGCACCCCGGCCGCCCGGCACGCCCCGGCCACCTCGCCCACCGGCTGCTCGGTGCCCACCTCGTGGTTGGCGGACTGGAGGCAGGCGAGGGCGGTGTCCTCCCGCAGCGCGGCGGCGTACCCGCCCGGGTCCACGCGCCCGGCCCGGTCCACCGCCACCTCGGTCACCGTCCCGCCCTCCGCCTCGTGGGCGGCGGCCGCGTGCAGCACCGACGAGTGCTCCACCGCGGACACGACCAGATGCCGCCCGGCCCGCCGTCGCCCGGCCAGCGCCCCGGCGACCCCCGAGTGCACGGCGCGCGTCCCCGAAGGAGTGAACACCAGCTCGTCGGGACGGCACCCCACCACCTCGGCGGCCGCCTCCCGCGCGGCGTCCAGCAGCATCCGGGCGCGCCGCCCCTCGCGGTACAGCCGGGCGGGGTCGGCCCACCCCTCGTCGAGCGAGGCCTGCAGGGCCTGCCGGGCGACCGGGTGGAGCGGGGCGGAGGAAGCGGCGTCGAAGTAGGGCACGCCCCCACGCTAACTCCGCCGCCCCCACCCCCGGATGCCCCGGGGCCCGGCGAGTGAGCCGAAGGGGCGCGCGGGTGCCGAGAGGGAGAACGCGCGCGGGGTCGTGAGGAACGAGCGACCCGAGCACGATGGACCGTCGGCGCACGCTCATGGCGCCCGGAGGCGGAGCGAGCCGTGCGAAAGGGGAGGCGGGCGGGGCCGAGCCCTGGAAAACCGCACCGAACCCTCAAAAGAGGTGCCCCCCGGCGCGTTGGGCACCCTCCCCGCGCGACCCCAAATTGCGTCCAGTAGGGTTTGGTCCGCATAAACATCCAAACCCCTGCCCGCGTCAGGGCCGGCGACCGACCAGCGAGACGGCCGCAGCCGACCGCGCGGGCGAGACTCTCGGGAAGGCGCTACGTGAGTCCCAACGGCTCCGACCGCTCGTCGCGGCGCCCGATGCGGCGGAAGCTGCCGCAGGTGCTGACTGCGGGCCTGATCCTGGCTACCGCCTCCGGTTGCTCATACAACTGGGAGGATTTCCCCCGCCTTGGTATGCCCACCCCGGTGACGGAAGAGGCACCTCGGATCCTCTCCCTCTGGCAGGGCTCGTGGGCGGCAGCGCTCGCCACGGGCGTGCTGGTCTGGGGTCTGATCCTGTGGAGCGTCATCTTCCACCGGCGCAGCCGCACCAAGGTGGAGGTTCCTCCGCAGACCCGGTACAACATGCCCATCGAGGCGCTGTACACGGTGACCCCGCTCATCATCGTCTCGGTGCTGTTCTACTTCACCGCGCGGGACGAGTCGAAGCTCCTCGCCCTCTCCGAGAAGCCGGCCCACACCATCAGTGTGGTCGGCTACCAGTGGAGCTGGGGCTTCAACTACGTCGAGGACGTCGACGGCAAGGCCGACACCGGCAACGCCGCGTCCGACCAGAACCTGGCGGTTCTGCCGGACCGGTACACCAAGGAGTTCCCCAAGGGCGCCGAGGGCGTCCACGACGCCGGCATCCCCGGTGACCGGAACCCGCAGAACGGCAACCCCGGCCCGACGCTGTGGCTGCCGAAGGGCGAGAAGGTCCGGTTCGTCCTGACCTCCCGTGATGTCATCCACTCCTTCTGGGTTCTGCCCTTCCTCATGAAGCAGGATGTCTTCCCGGGGCACAACGTCAACGCCTTCGAGGTGACTGCCACCAAGGAGGGCACCTTCCGGGGCAAGTGCGCCGAGCTCTGCGGCGTCGACCACGCCCGGATGCTCTTCAACGTCAAGGTGGTCTCCCCGGAGCGCTACCGGCAGCACCTGAAGGAGCTGGCCGAGAAGGGGCAGACCGGCTACATCCCGGCGGGCATTCAGATGACCGATCCGGCCAGGAACGCGGAGAGCAACCAACTGTGAGCATCCTCAACGAACCTCAGGGTGCCGCCGCAGCAGCCGACGGCTCCCGTGAGCCGTACGAGAACGAGCTGCCCGTTCGGCGCAAGCAGCCCGGCAACGTGGTCGTGAAGTGGCTGACCACCACCGACCACAAGACGATCGGCACGCTTTACCTGGTCACGTCGTTCGCCTTCTTCTGTGTCGGCGGCCTGATGGCGCTCTTCATGCGCGCCGAGCTGGCCCGTCCGGGTACGCAGATCATGTCGAACGAGCAGTTCAACCAGGCGTTCACGATGCACGGCACGATCATGCTGCTGATGTTCGCGACGCCGCTGTTCGCCGGATTCGCGAACTGGATCATGCCGCTGCAGATCGGCGCGCCCGACGTGGCGTTCCCGCGGCTGAACATGTTCGCCTACTGGCTGTACCTCTTCGGCTCACTCATCGCGGTGGCCGGCTTCCTGACCCCGCAGGGCGCGGCCGACTTCGGCTGGTTCGCCTACGCGCCGCTCTCGGACGCCGTCCGCTCGCCGGGTGTCGGCGCCGACATGTGGATCATGGGTCTGGCCTTCTCCGGCTTCGGCACGATCCTCGGCTCGGTCAACTTCATCACCACGATCATCTGCATGCGCGCGCCCGGCATGACGATGTTCCGGATGCCGATCTTCACCTGGAACGTGCTGCTGACCGGTGTGCTGGTCCTGCTGGCCTTCCCGGTCCTGGCCGCGGCGCTCTTCGCGCTGGAGGCCGACCGCAAGTTCGGCGCGCACATCTTCGACCCGACCAATGGCGGCGCGCTGCTGTGGCAGCACCTCTTCTGGTTCTTCGGACACCCCGAGGTGTACATCATCGCCCTGCCGTTCTTCGGCATCGTCTCGGAGATCATCCCGGTCTTCAGCCGTAAGCCGATGTTCGGTTACATCGGCCTGGTGGCCGCGACGATCGCGATCGCCGGTCTGTCGGTGACGGTGTGGGCCCACCACATGTACGTCACAGGTGGCGTGCTGCTGCCGTTCTTCTCCTTCATGACCTTCCTGATCGCGGTACCGACCGGTGTGAAGTTCTTCAACTGGATCGGCACCATGTGGAAGGGCTCGCTGTCCTTCGAGACCCCGATGCTCTGGACGATCGGCTTCCTGGTCACCTTCACCTTCGGTGGCCTGACCGGTGTCATCCTGGCCTCGCCCCCGATGGACTTCCACGTCTCCGACTCGTACTTCGTCGTCGCGCACTTCCACTACGTCGTCTTCGGCACCGTGGTCTTCGCGATGTTCGCCGGGTTCCACTTCTGGTGGCCGAAGTTCACCGGCAAGATGCTGGACGAGCGGCTGGGCAAGATCACGTTCTGGACGCTGTTCATCGGCTTCCACGGCACGTTCCTGGTGCAGCACTGGCTGGGCGCGGAGGGCATGCCGCGGCGTTACGCGGACTACCTCGCGGCCGACGGCTTCACCCTGCTGAACACGATCTCGACCATCGCGTCGTTCCTGCTGGGCCTGTCGATCCTGCCGTTCTTCTACAACGTCTGGAAGACCGCCAAGTACGGCAAGCGGGTCGAGGTGGACGACCCATGGGGTTACGGCCGTTCGCTGGAGTGGGCGACCTCCTGCCCGCCGCCGCGGCACAACTTCCTCACGCTGCCGCGGATCCGGTCCGAATCCCCGGCGTTCGACCTGCACCACCCTGAGATCGCCGCCCTCGGCCAGCTCGAGAACGACGGGCAGAAGGACACCGCGCTGTTCGGTGGCAAGGAGGTCGGCAAGTGAAGATCCAGGGCAAGATGTTCATCTGGCTGAGCTTCTTCATCCTCGCCATGGCCGTGCTGTACGGCCTGTGGTCGAAGGAGCCGGCCGGTACGACGGCGCTGTTCCTGGCCTTCGGCCTGGCGATCATGATCGGCTACTACCTGGCCTTCACGGCCCGGCGGGTGGACGCCATGGCGCAGGACGACAAGGAGGCCGACGTCGCGGACGAGGCCGGTGAGCTGGGCTTCTTCTCCCCGCACAGCTGGCAGCCGCTGTCGCTGGCGGTCGGTGGCGCGTTCGCCTTCCTCGGTGTCGCTCTGGGCTGGTGGCTGCTGTTCTTCTCGCTGCCGCTGATCCTCATCGGCCTGTTCGGCTGGGTGTTCGAGTACTACCGGGGCGAGAACCAGAACCAGTAGCTCGACCGCGCTCCCCGAGGGGCCCGGTGACCTCCGTACGGAGGCCGCCGGGCCCCTCGTTTGCAGTCATTCGGCGTGCCGGGGTCGACAGCTCTTCCTACCGTGTGCTTATGAGCCACACGCCGCGCAACCGCACCGTCCTCAGCTGCCTCCTGCTGGTCGTCGCCGCCGGCGCGAGCGCGACGGCGTGCGGTGGCCCCGACGGCCACCCGCTCTCCGTCGAGCCGTACGACGCGGCCCGCCAGGTCGCCTTCAACGCCCCGCCCGGCAGGGCCAAGGCGGCCCTCGACAAGCCCCTCGAAGTCACCGCCAAGGGCAGGGGGAGCCGCATCACGGACGTCACCGCCGTCGACGCGTCCGGCCGCTACCTGGCCGGCGAGCTCTCCGCGGACGGCGGCAGGTGGCGCTCCACGGCCCCGCTGGCCGCCGGAACCCGCTACACCGTCAAGGTGGCCACCGAGGACCGCAAGGGCGCTCCTGGGGCCCGTACGCTGACCTTCGAGACCGCCCCGGCCAAGAAGCTCCTGACGGTGGATCTCGGCCCCGAGCCGGGCACGTACGGCGTCGGGCAGCCCCTCACGGCGGAGCTGGGCGCGCCGGTGAGGTCCCGGGCCGAGCGGGCCGTGGTCGAGCGGTCCCTGAAGGTCCGCTCCACCCCGTCGGTGGAGGGCGCCTGGCACTGGGTGGACGACAAGAAGCTGCACTTCCGCCCCAAGGAGTACTGGCCGGTCGGCGCGACCGTCACCGCCACCAGCACGCTCGCGGGCGTCAAGGTCACCGGTGACTTCTACGGCGCCCCCGCCGAGCCCCTGAAGCTGACGATCGGCGACCGGGTCGAGGCCATCACCGACGCGTCGGCCCACTCCATGACCGTCAAGCGCAACGGACAAGTGATCAACACCATTCCGGTGACCACCGGGAAACCGGGCTTCTCCACCCGTAACGGGATCAAGGTGGTGCTCGGCAAGGAGTACTACGTCCGGATGCGCGGCACCACCGTCGGCATCCCCGCGGGCAGCAGCGACTCCTACGACCTGCCGGTGTACTACGCCACCAGGGTCACCTGGAGCGGTGAGTACGTCCACGCCGCGCCATGGTCGGTGGGCTCGCAGGGCAGCGCCAACGTCAGCCACGGCTGCACCGGCATGTCCACCGGCAACGCGGCCTGGTTCTACGAGACCGTCCGCCCCGGCGACCTGGTCACCGTCGTCAACAGCACCGGCAAGGAGATGGACCACTTCGGCAACGGCTTCGGCGACTGGAACGTGCCCTGGGACAAGTGGCGGCAGGGCAGCGCCGTCCTGGCCGGGACCAGGGAGGGCGGCGGCCCCGCCGACCTCGCCCGCCTCAGGCCCCACTTCTGAGGCCCCGCCTCCGGGCCCCGCCCGCCGGGGCCGGGGGCGGGGGTCAGGCCTCCACGGAGAGGTGGGAGCGCAGCAGGGCGGCCAGGGCGTCCGGGAACTCCACCGGGTCCACCGGAAGGGTCACCGCGCTGTCCGCGCGGCTCCAGGTGGCCAGCCAGGCGTCCTGCGGGCGGCCGATGAGCAGCAGCACGGGCGGGCAGTCGAAGACCTCGTCCTTGATCTGCCGGCACACGCCCATCCCGCCCGCCGGGGCCGCCTCGCCGTCCAGCACGCACACGTCGACGCCGCCACCCGCCAGCCGCTCCAGCACCGCGGGCAGGGTCGCGCACTCGACGTACTCGACCGGGGGAACGTCCGCCGCGGGCCTGCGCCCGGCCGCCAGCCGCACCTGTTCGCGGGTGTGGGCGTTGTCGCTGTAGACCAGGACGGTGGCGCTCGACTGCATGGTTCCTCCGAGACGTCGGCGGCATGGGCAGAACCGATGCGCCGGATGCTACTCCGTCCGGCGTCGTGTCAGCACCGGTTCGCGGGCCCGCTCCGATGGGCCGTTCGGCTTGGCCACACCCCGCCAACACACCGAACGGCACCCCCCGGAGTGAGGGCGGGATAAGCGACCGACATAATGTCGGTCGTGGCGACAGCAACGACAGTAGAAACCGGGCACGCGCACCCGTCGGTCAATCGGCCGAACCTCACCAGCGTCGGGACCATCATCTGGTTGAGTTCCGAGCTGATGTTCTTCGCGGCCCTCTTCGCGATGTACTTCACCCTGCGTTCGGTGACGGGTGCCGAGTTCTGGAAGACGCAGGCGGATCACCTGAACTTCCCGTTCTCGGCGACCAACACCACGATCCTGGTGCTTTCCTCGCTCACCTGCCAGCTCGGCGTCTTCGCCGCCGAGCGCGGTGACGTGAAGAAGCTCCGCACCTGGTTCGTGATCACGTTCGTGATGGGTGCGATCTTCATCGGAGGCCAGGTCCTCGAGTACACGGAGCTGGTGAAGGACGCGGGGCTCTCGCTCTCGTCCGACCCGTACGGCTCCGTGTTCTACCTGACGACCGGTTTCCACGGCCTGCACGTGACGGGCGGTCTCATCGCCTTCCTGCTGGTCCTCGGCCGGACGTACGCGGCGAAGAGATTCACCCACGAGCAGGCAACCGCCGCCATCGTCGTGTCCTACTACTGGCACTTCGTCGATGTCGTCTGGATCGGCCTCTTCGCCACGATCTACATGATCAAGTAATCGGGTCCGACACCCGACTACATCCAGCAAGCATCGACGCAGAAGATCCTGACACCGGGGTAATCCGTGAAAAAGCTCTCCGCACGACGACGCCATCCGCTGGCGGCGGTCGTCGTCCTACTTCTCGCGCTGGCGGCCACTGGGGGGCTGTACGCCGCGTTCGCACCCGCGGGCAAGGCACAGGCCGACGAGACCGCCCAGTCCCTCGCCATCGAGGAGGGCAAGAAGCTCTACACCGTCGGCTGCGCCAGCTGCCACGGAACCGGCGGTCAGGGCACCACTGACGGCCCGAGCCTGGTCGGCGTCGGCTCCGCATCCGTGGACTTCCAGGTCGGCACAGGCCGTATGCCGGCCCAGCAGCCGGGCGCCCAGGTGCCGGAGAAGAAGAACATCTACACGCAGGCCGAGATCGACCAGCTCGCGGCGTACATCGCCTCGCTGGGCGCCGGTCCGGTCACGCCGACCGAGAAGCAGTACAGCCCCGACGGCGCGGACATCGCGCGCGGCGGTGACCTGTTCCGCACCAACTGCGCCCAGTGCCACAACTTCACGGGCGCCGGCGGTGCCCTGACCAACGGCAAGTGGGCGCCGAGCCTCGACGACGTGACCCCGAAGCACATCTACGAGGCCATGCAGACCGGCCCGCAGAACATGCCGTCCTTCCCCGACACCACGATGCCGGAGAAGGAGAAGAAGGACATCATCGCGTACATCCGGACCGTGAACGACGACAGGACTGCGACCCCGGGCGGCTTCGCGCTGGGTGGTCTCGGCCCGGTCAGCGAGGGTCTGTTCGGGTGGATCTTCGGTCTGGGTTCGCTGATCGCCGTCGCCGTCTGGGTCGCGGCCCACACCGCTAAGGCCAAGAAGTCATGAGTAGCCAAGAGTTTTCCAAGGAGAGCCTGCCGAGCGAGCAGGACACCGCGCACGGCACGGCGGTAGCCGAGCACCCGTTCGCCGACCCGGGGCTGCCGCCCCACAAGCCCCGCATCCAGGACATCGACGAGCGGGCCGCCAAGCGGTCCGAGCGCACGGTCGCCCTGCTGTTCACGACGTCGATGCTGGCCACGGTGGCCTTCATCGCCTCGTTCGTGATCTTCCCGGTGGAGAAGATCGTCTACGTCTGGCCGCTCGGCCACGTCAGCGCGACCAACCTCTCGCTGGGTCTGACGCTGGGCATCGCGCTCTTCTGCATCGGCGCGGGCGCGGTCCACTGGGCCCGCACCCTGATGTCCGACGTGGAGGTCGCCGACGACCGGCACGCCATCGAGGCGGCGCCGGACGTCAAGGCCAAGGTCATGGCCGACTTCGCGGAGGGCGCCAAGGAGTCCGCGCTCGGCCGGCGCAAGCTCATCCGCAACACCATGTTCGGCGCGCTGGCCATGGTGCCGCTCTCCGGCGTGGTGCTCCTGCGCGAGCTGGGCCCGCTGCCGGAGAAGAAGCTCTTCCACACGTCGTGGGCCAAGGGCAAGCAGCTCATCAACATGAACACCAATGAGCCGCTGCGTCCCGAGGACGTCGCCGTGGGCTCGCTCACCTTCGCCATGCCCGAGGGCCTGGAGGAGAGCGACCACGACTTCAACAACAAGATCGCCAAGGATGCCCTGATGATCGTCCGGATCCAGCCGGAGGACATCAAGGACAAGCGCGAGCTCGAGTGGTCGCACGACGGCATCGTGGCCTTCTCCAAGATCTGCACCCACGTGGGCTGCCCGATCTCCCTGTACGAGCAGCAGACCCACCACGTCCTCTGCCCGTGCCACCAGTCCACCTTCGACCTCTCCGACGGTGCCCGCGTCATCTTCGGCCCGGCCGGCCACGCCCTTCCGCAGCTGCGGATCGGCGTGAATGACAAGGGCTTCCTCGAGGCGCTCGGCGACTTCCCCGAGCCCGTCGGCCCTGCATTCTGGGAGCGCGGATGAGCACCACGACCGCAACAGACAGTAATCGGAAGGCCCCCGCCGGCGAGCGGGTCGCCGACTGGGCCGACGGCCGGCTGGGGATCTACTCGCTGGCCAAGGCCAACATGCGGAAGATCTTCCCGGACCACTGGTCCTTCATGCTGGGTGAGATCTGCCTCTACAGCTTCATCATCATCATCCTCACGGGTGTGTACCTGACGCTGTTCTTCCACCCGAGCATGAACGAGATCGAGTACCACGGCTCGTACGTGCCGATGCAGGGCATCCGGATGACCGAGGCCTACGCCTCGACCCTGGACATCAGCTTCGACGTCCGCGGCGGTCTGCTGATCCGGCAGATCCACCACTGGGCGGCCGTCGTCTTCCTCGCCGGCATGTTCGTGCACATGATGCGCGTCTTCTTCACCGGCGCCTTCCGCAAGCCGCGCGAGGTCAACTGGCTGTTCGGCTTCCTGCTGCTCGTCCTGGGCATGTTCACCGGCTTCACCGGCTACTCGCTCCCGGACGACCTGCTCTCCGGCACCGGTGTCCGCTTCACGCAGGGCGCGATCCTGTCCATGCCGGTCGTCGGCACGTACATCTCGATGTTCCTGTTCGGCGGGGAGTTCCCCGGCCACGACATGGTGGCCCGGTTCTACTCGATCCACATCCTGCTGCTGCCGGGCATCATGCTCGGCCTCGTGGTGGCGCACCTGATCCTGGTCTTCTACCACAAGCACACGCAGTTCCCCGGCCCCGGCCGGACGAACAAGAACGTCGTCGGCATGCCGCTGCTGCCGGTCTACATGGCCAAGGCCGGAGGCTTCTTCTTCCTGGTCTTCGGTGTCATCGCGGTCATCGCCGGCGCCTTCACCATCAACCCGATCTGGACCATGGGCCCCTACCGCCCGGACCAGGTGTCCACCGGCGCCCAGCCCGACTGGTACATGGGCTTCGCCGAGGGTCTCATCCGGGTGATGCCCGGCTGGGAGATCAACCTGTGGGGCCACACGCTGGTCCTGGGCGTGTTCATCCCGCTGGTGGTCTTCGGCCTGATGCTCGCCGCGATCGCGGTCTACCCGTTCATCGAGTCGTGGATCACCGGCGACAAGCGGGAGCACCACCTGCTGGACCGGCCGCGCAACGCGCCGACCCGGACCGCCCTGGGCGTGGCCTGGGTGACCGGCTACATGATCATGCTGGTCGGTGGTGGCAATGACATCTTCGCCACCCACTTCCACATGTCGATCAACGCCATCACCTGGTTCGTCCGGATCTCCTTCTTCGTCGGACCGGTCATCGCGTTCGTCGTCACCAAGCGGATCTGCCTGGGCCTGCAGCGGCGGGACCGCGACAAGGTCCTGCACGGACGTGAGACGGGCATCATCAAGCGGCTGCCGCACGGTGAGTTCGTCGAGATCCACGAGCCGCTCAGCCAGGCCCAGCGGTTCGCGCTCACCGCGCACGAGCAGTACACGCCCGCCGAGATCGGCCCGTCGGTCGACGAGAACGGCGTCGAGCGCAAGCTCTCGCGCTCGCAGAAGCTCCGCGCGAAGCTCAGCAAGGGCTACTTCGGCGACGGGAACCAGATCCCCAAGGCCACCGCCGAGGAGTACAAGGAGATCAGCAGCGGCCACGGCCACCACTGATCGCCGGCAGCGCGACACCTGGGAATCGCCACAGCGGGAGCCCCGTCCATCGGCTGGACGGGGCTCTTCGCCGTCCTCGCGGGTCGATAGGGTGGGCTCATCCCTGTACGGATGGACACCAGGAGCGACCATGAGCGCTGTGCAACCCGCTGGAGGACCTGACACGGCGGGCCGCTCCTGGCCCGCGGTGCTGAACGGCCTGCTGGAGGGGCGCGACCAGAGCGCCGACGACACGGCGTGGGCGATGGAGCGGATACTGCGGGGCGAGGCCACCAACGCGCAGATCGCCGGGTTCGCCGTGGCGCTGCGGGCCAAGGGCGAGACCGTGGAGGAGATCGCCGGCCTGGTCCGGACCATGTACGCGCACGCCAGGGTGATCGACGTGCCCGGGCCGACCGTGGACATCGTCGGCACGGGTGGCGACGGCGCCAGGACCGTCAACATCTCCACCATGTCGTCGATCGTCGTCGCCGGTGCGGGCGCCAGGGTCGTCAAGCACGGCAACCGCGCCGCCTCGTCCGCCTCCGGCGCCTCCGACGTGCTGGAGAAGCTCGGCGTCAACCTGGAGCTGACGCCCGAGCGGGTCGCGGAGGTCGCCCGGGAGGCGGGCATCACCTTCTGCTTCGCGGTGAAGTTCCACCCGGCGCTGCGCCATGTGGCGGCGGCCCGCAAGGAGCTGGGCATCCGCACCACCTTCAACTTCCTCGGCCCGCTCACCAACCCCGCCCGGGTGCGCGCCCAGGCGACCGGTGTCGCGGACGCGCGGATGGCGCCCATCCTCGCCGGGGTGCTGGCCGAGCGCGGCTCGTCGGCGCTGGTCTTCCGGGGCGACGACGGCCTGGACGAGCTGACCACCACGGCCACCTCCCGGGTGTGGGTGGTACGGGACGGGGCGGTGCGCGAGGAGGCCTTCGACCCGCGCGACGTGGGCATCGAGCCGGTGCCGGTGGAGGCGCTGAGGGGCGCGGACGCGTCGTACAACGCCGATGTGGCCCGCAGGCTGCTGGGTGGCGAGACCGGTCCGGTGCGGGACGCCGTGCTGCTCAACTCGGCGGCGGCGCTGGTGGCCCTGGAGCCCGCGGACGCGCCGCTGGCCGAGCAGTTGCGGGCGGGTATGGCCAGGGCGGCCGAGTCGATCGACTCGGGGGCGGCCCTGGCCGTGCTGGAGCGCTGGGTCGCGGCCAGCAACGCCTGAGCCGCCGGCCCGCCCGGCGCGGGCCGCCCGGGCGCACCGGCTCAAGGGCCTTCGCGTACACGGGCCTCCGGTGGTGCCGGCGCACCGGCGAGGACCGCGGGGGTCCGGCTCCGGCCGGGCCCCCCGCCGTGTCCCGTCATCCGGACACGGGTTGCGCGGGATCGATCATTGGCATAACTTCTCGGCAGGTCATGAGTGACAGCGACTACGGCCCCGGCCCGCTGTCCGGCAACCCTCCGTCCGTGGCGGGGTGCCCCGGGTGAAGACCAGGCCGTGGGCAGCGAGGTCCGCGGCAAGCGCGGACCCCTGCAGACCCTGGGGTCCTGGTCCTCAAGGGAGCAGTCTCGTGAGCAAGCGAATGCGATAGGGCTGACAAGCCCCTTTTTCGCGCCCCCTTTTCCTTCCGTCGACGCCGCGTCCGCCATGCCGTGACGCGTTGACGCGACGGTTTCGCCTGCCTTGTACGGGAGTTCGCCGTGTCCGTTTCCAGTGTTGCCGCCGACCAGTCCGTATGTGCCCCTCTGCCCGTTCTGGGGCGAGACGTCACCGTGCCGCTGGTGACCGGGGGAGAGGTCACCTACGCCGCGCTCGACTACGCGGCGAGCGCGCCCGCGCTCCAGCGGGTGTGGGACGACGTGGCCGCCTACGCGCCGTACTACGGCAGCGTGCACCGCGGCGCCGGGTACCTCTCGCAGCTCTCCACCGACCTGTTCGAGAACAGCCGCGCGGCCGTGGCGGAGTTCCTCGACTGCCGCCCGGACGACCAGGTGGTGTTCACCCGGTCCACCACCGACTCGCTGAACCTGCTGGCCGCCACCCTGCCGGCCGGCTGCCAGGTCTTCGTCTTCGAGACCGAGCACCACGCCGCGCTGCTGCCCTGGGTGTCGTCCCCCGGCGCCACCGGGCGCGGGGGGAGGGACGCGCGCGTGACCTACCTGGACGCGCCCCGCACACCGGCACAGGCCGTCGACACCCTGGAGCGGGCACTGGCCGGCCGCGACGGCCACGGCCCCGCCCTGGTCTGCGTCACCGGCGCCTCCAACGTGACCGGCGAGCTGTGGCCGGTGCGCGAACTCGCCGCCACCGCCCACGCGCACGGCGCGCGGATCGTGCTGGACGCCGCGCAGCTCGCCCCGCACCACCCCGTCTCGGTGCGCGACCTGGACGTCGACTGGGTCGCCTTCTCCGGGCACAAGCTCTACGCGCCGTTCGGCTCCGGCGTCCTCGCCGGACGGGCCGACTGGCTCCAGGACGCCGAGCCGTACCTGGCCGGCGGCGGTGCCTCCCGGCAGGTCGCACGGCGCGCCGACGGCGGGGTGGACGTGGAGTGGCACACCACCGCGGCCCGCCACGAGGCCGGTTCGCCCAACGTCATCGGCGTGTACGCGATCGCCTCCGCCTGCAAGGCGCTGACCGAGGCCGGGTTCGACCGGCTGGTGGCCCGCGAGCGGGAGCTGATCGCCACGGTCCGCGCGGGCCTGGCCGGGGTGCCCGAAGTGCGGGTGCTGTCGCTGTTCGGCGACGACGCCCCGCGCGTCGGGGTCATCTCCTTCGTCGTCGAGGGCTGGAACAGCTCGCACTTCGCGGCGGCGCTGTCCGCCGAGTACGGGATCGGGGTGCGGGACGGGCTGTTCTGCGCCCACCCGCTGGTGCGCACCCTGCTCGGCGGCGACCCCGGGGGTGTGGGTGAGTGCGGCGCCCCGGACGGGGGGCCCGCCGCGCTCAACGCCATCCGGGTCAGCTTCGGGGCGGGGACGCCGGACGAGCACGTCGAGCGGTTCGTCCGGGCCGTGCGGGAACTGGTCCGGGACGGGGCTCGCTGGAACTACCGTACGGAGGACGGGCGCTGCGTGCCCGACCGCGGCTAGGAGGCCCCCAGGGAGCCGGGCCCTTTCCGCCCGGGGCGGACCCGGGTCCGGGAGCCGGGCCCTGGACCGGGTGCACGCTCCGGGCGCTCAGGCAGTGGCAGCGGGCCGGGCGTGATCGACTCGTAGGCGTCCGGACCCGCCAGGTCCGCGCCGCCGCCCGGGGTCCCCGCGAGGGGGAGGACCGGGACGCCCGCCTGCCGGGCGCGGCGCGCGACCGTACCGGGGACCTCGCCGCGCGGCGTCCGGCCGTCCGGGGCACCCCACCCGGTGATCACCGGGTCGGCGCGTGCCGGCCGGGTCCGTCCGGAGGGCCGGTCGCGGGCCGGGGCCGGCGTTACGCGTCGAGGCCGATCGCGAACGCCGCGTCCAGGTCGTGCTGGGAGTACGTGCGGAACGCCACGTGCGTGTCCGTCCCCAGGACGCCCGGGATCTTGCTGATCCGGCCGGGGATGACGTCCGCCAGGTCGTCGTGCCGGGCCACCCGCACCATGGCGATCAGGTCGTACGTACCGGTGACGGAGAAGACCTCGCTGACGCTGTCCAGGGCGGCGATCGACTCCGCGATCTCCGGGATGCGGTCCACGCTGGTCTTGATGAGCACGATCGCGCTGATCACGGCTGTCCTTCTCCCTCGGTGGCCGCTGGCTGGACCTTCACTCTAGTCCCCCGCCGGAACCGTCCCCAGGCGTAGAGGAAGCCCAGGGCGAAGCCCACCACGTGGGCCAGGTACGCGACGCCCGGCCCGGTGCCGGCGTTCCGGGCGGCGAGCCACTGCAGGACGAACCAGAAGACCAGCACGATCCAGGCGGGGAACCGCAGCGGCAGGAAGAACAGGAACGGGAACAGGCTGGTGACCCGGGCCTTGGGGAAGAGGAAGAGGAACGCGCCGAGCACCCCGGAGATCGCCCCCGACGCCCCGACCAGGGTCTGTTCGGACGTCGCGTGCGCCGCCGCGTACGCGATCAGGGCGAGGCAGCCGCAGCCGACGTAGAAGAGGGCGAACTCGGTGTGCCCCATCCGCTCCTCGGCCATCGCCCCGAAGACGTAGAGGAAGAGCATGTTGCCGAGCAGATGCAGCCAACTGCCGCTCACGAAGAGGGCGGTGAGCGGGGTGAGCAGCGCGTTTGGGGAGCCGCTGAGCAGTTCGGCGGGGATGACGCCCCAGTGCCGGAAGTACCCGCTCTGGGCGGCGAGCAGCGCGTCGCCGGTGCCGTACCGCGGGTTCAGCCCCGACACCGGGCTGATCAGGAAGATCACACAGCACGCGCCGATCACGCCGTACGTCACCGCCGGTCCCCGCCAGTCGACCATGGACAGATCATGACGTACGGGCACCGAGCCGGACAGGGTGCCTCGCCGCGACACGGGGTACCCGCGAGGCCGTAGGGTTACGGGCACACGAGGCGCACGACCCGTGGAGGAAAGAGGACGGCACGATGACGACGGTTCCCC
This sequence comes from Streptomyces sp. NPDC050856, assembly GCF_040653855.1. Lineage (NCBI taxonomy): Bacteria > Bacillati > Actinomycetota > Actinomycetes > Kitasatosporales > Streptomycetaceae > Streptomyces > Streptomyces sp. NPDC050856. Next base: position 65,842 of record NZ_JBFAGV010000017.1, read on the forward strand.
TGCCGACCGCCCGGACCCGCTGGCGCTGCACGCTCTGCGGGAACCTGACGCGGTTCGACGTGACCCGTTCCTCCAAGGTCGTCGAGTACGTCCACCTCGACCTGGCCGGTGAGCCCAAGGTCGAGGAGCGCGAGGTGGTCAGTGAGACCATCGAGTCGGTGCGCTGCCGCTGGTGCAACGCGGTGGACCAGATCGAGCTGGTGGACAGGCCGGACGCCGCTTCCTGAAGGGAGCGGCCCGCCGGGACGACGGACGGTAGACGGGTAGTGGGGTGACGGACGTGGAGCAGCCCGCGAGCGGCGCTGAGCCGGCCGGTGCGGCCGGTGACGCCGGCGAGGCGCTCGACCGCCCGCTGCCCGAGGGGGTACGGCGCAGGGTCGTCGCCCTCGTCTCGGACGCCTTCGGTGGGCTGACCGTCGGGGAACTGCCCGCCCAGTTGCGGCAGTACGCCCGGTTCACCCCGACCCGCCGGGCCAAGTTCGCGGGCAACGCGATGGCCGCCGCGCTGGAGGGCGACCCGGTTTTCCGGCAGCGGATCGGCGAACGGTTCAAGGAGGCCCAGCCCGAGCTGGCCGCCGCCCTGGAGGCCGGCTCGCCGCCCGCCGCCGCCGACCCGCTCGACGTCGCCGCGGCCGCCTACGTCCTGCGCCCGCCGGGCTGGGTCAAGCTGGTCGCCGCGGCCGGCGAGGAGGCCCAGCGCGTGGACGCCGAGCGCGCCGACGAGGCCGGCCGGCGCGAGGTGGAGCGGCTGCGGGCCGAGCTCGCCGAGGCCCGCGCGCAGACGCGTACCGAGACCGAGCGGCTGCGCGCCGAGTTGGAGGCGGCCCGCAAGGACGCGGAATCGCTTCAGCGCAAGCTGCGCAGCGCCCAGAGCGACGTCAAGCGCGGCGACGCGGCGCTGCGCCGTACGCAGGCCGACATCGACACGATCAGGGCCGAGGCCGCCGCCCGGGTCTCCGCGGCCGAGAGCGAGTCGCGCCGCCTCAAGGCCCGCCTCGGCGAGACGGAGGCCGCCCTGGAGGCGAGCCGCCGGGCGGCCAGGGAGGGCCGCTCGGTGGAGGACATGCGGCTGCGGCTGCTGCTGGACACCGTGCTGGAGTCGGCCCAGGGCCTGCGCCGCGAGCTGGCGCTGCCGCCCGCGTCCCTGCACCCGGCGGACACCGTCGAGGCGGTCGAGCCGGGCCGGATGTCGCCCAAGGACATCGCGGCCCGGGCGCTGTCCGAGACCGACCCGGCGCTCCTCGACCAGCTGCTCGCGCTGCCCCAGGTGCATCTGCTGGTGGACGGCTACAACGTCACCAAGACCGGCTATCCGACGATGCCGCTGGAGAAGCAGCGGCTCCGGCTGCTGGGCGGCCTGTCGTCGCTGGCGGCCCGGACGGGCGCCGAGGTCACCTGTGTCTTCGACGGCGCGGAGCTGGCGGCGCCCGTGCTGCTGGCGCCGCCGCGCGGGGTGCGGGTGCTGTTCTCCAAGCCCGGCGTGACCGCCGACGAGCTGATCCGCCAGTTGGTGCGGGCGGAGCCGCCGGGCCGGCCGGTGGTGGTGGTCTCCACCGACCGTGAGGTCGCCGACGGGGTCGCGAAGTCGGGCGCCAGGCCCGTCGCGTCCGCATTGCTGCTGAAGCGCCTTTCGCGCGTCTCGTAACTCTCGGGCGTGATGCCCGGATTCGGCACCGGCTCGGGGAACCCAACGTCAAGTGCCCATGACCCAGCGTGGAACGCCGACGAGGAAAATGACGTCCGCGCGAGATTTTTCGCATGAGGATTTGAACTGATCTCAAGATGGTCACTAGGTTTAGGCCTCGACCCTTCGCGCAGTTGATCGCCCATCCGGGGCGGCAGCGAAGGAACCGCCTATTCCGTGCAGTTCGGACCCTTGCCCGTGGCGTCGCGCGGGAGGTGCCCCCACACGGGGGCCGGATGTGACGCGCGGAGCCGGGGCCACCGGTCCCCACAGCCCGGTAGGCGGCTGAGGAAGAAGGAGCTCGCCTTCGTGGCGTCCCACCGTCGTCCCAAGCAGCCGAGCCGCGCTCGCGTGACCGTGCTCACCGCGACCGCCGCCGCGGCCGTCGCGCTCACCTCCCAGACCGCTCAGGCCGACCCGAAGCCGAGCAAGAGCGAGGTCAAGGCCAAGGTCGACAAGCTGTACCACGAGGCCGAGAAGGCCACGGAGGAGTACAACGGCGCCAAGGAGCAGCAGACCAAGCTCCAGAAGGAGGCCGAGGCCCTCCAGGACAAGGTCGCCCGTGGGCAGGAGGAGCTCAACACCCTGCGCGACAGCATCGGTTCGGTCGCCAGCGCCCAGTACCGCTCCGGCGGCATGGACCCCTCCCTGCAGCTCTTCCTCTCCTCCGACCCCGACACCTACCTCGACAAGGCCTCCGCCGTCGACCAGTTGAGCGCCAAGCAGACCGAGGCGCTGGAGGCCATCCAGGGCAAGCAGCGCACGCTCGCCCAGCAGCGCGCCGAGGCCACCGCGAAGCTGGCCGACCTCGAGGACGTCCGCAAGACGCTCGGCGAGCGGAAGAAGGCGTTCCAGGGCAAGCTCGCCGAGGCGCAGAAGCTGCTCAACACGCTGACCGCCGAGGAGCGCGCCAAGATCCAGCAGGAGGAGCAGCGCGCCAGCCGGGCCGCCAGCGAGCGGGTCGAGCTCACCAAGGAGGTCCCGGCCTCCCAGCGTGGCGCCGCCGCCCTGGCGGCCGCCGACACCCAGGTCGGCAAGCCCTACGTCTCGGGTGCCGAGGGCCCCAACTCGTACGACTGCTCGGGGCTGACCCAGTGGGCCTACCGCCAGGCCGGGGTGAGCATCACGCGCACCACCTACACCCAGCAGCACGACGGCGTGCGGATCGGCCGCGGCGAGCTCAAGCCGGGCGACCTGGTCTTCTTCAGCAACCTGTCGCACGTGGGCCTGTACGCGGGCAACGGCCAGGTGCTGCACGCTCCCTACCCGGGTGCCTTCGTGCGCTACGAGGCGATCGGGTACCTGGGCGACTTCCAGTTCGGCGTGCGCGTCTGACGCGCCCGTAAGCGTCCCCGAACGGACGAAGTTTTCCCACCTGAGTTGACGCCCCGCCCCGTCGGTGACCTGTGGTCCCCGGCGGGGCGCCGCTGTTCGAGGCCCGCGCGGCCTTTGTCCGGAGCGTAGTCATCCGGCTACTGTCTGCCGCGCAACACCCGCGTACAGCTGAAGGGAGCGCGGTTCGTGGCGTCCCACCGCCGGTCCTCGTCATCCTCGTTCCCGGGGCTCACCCGGGGCACGACCGTCACTGTCCTCTCCGCGGCGGCGGCCACCGCCGCCGCGGCACTCGGCGCCGCCCCGGCCGCCGCCGACCCCGCGGGCCCGGTGGAGGCCACCCGGGCCCAGGTCGACCGGCTGTACGCGGAGGCCGAGAAGGCCACCGAGGGCTTCAACGAGGCGGACGAGCGCACCGACCTGCTGCGCCGGCGGGTGGAGCGGGCGCAGGACAGCGTGGCCCGGGGGCAGGAGCGCATCAACCGGATGCGCGGCGCGCTCGGCTCGGTGGCCGGGGCCCAGTACCGCTCGGGCGGCATGGACCCGGCACTGGCGCTGCTGCTCTCGGAGGACCCCGACACCTACCTGGACAAGGCGGCGGCGCTCGACCGGATCAGCGAGCGCCAGGCCAGTGCCCTGCGGGAACTGCGGCAGGCCCAGCGCCGGCTGTCCCAGGAGCGCACCGAGGCCACCCGTACCCTCGCCGAACTGGAGCGCAGCTGGGCCGTGGTGGCCCGGCACAAGCGCATGGTCGAGCGCAAGCTCGCCGAGGCCCGGGCGCTGCTGAACGCCCTGCCGGCCCAGGAGCGCACCGCCCACGAGCGGGCCTCCCGCTCGGGCCGCGACGAGCCGTCGCTGCCGTCCCTGGCGGGTGAGGCGGCGTCCGGGCGGGCGGCCGTGGCGGTACGGGCCGCGCGCTCGGCGGTCGGCCGCCCCTATGTGTGGGGTGCCAACGGCCCGGACTCCTTCGACTGCTCGGGCCTGATGCAGTGGTCGTACGCACAGGCGGGTGTCGGTCTGCCGCGCACCTCGCAGGCCCAGCGCGACGCCGGACGGCACGTCCCGCTCTCCGAGGCCCGCCCCGGCGACCTGGTCACCTACCGCTCCGACGCCAGTCACGTGGGCATGTACATGGGTGACGGGCAGGTCGTCCACGCGCCCTACCCCGGCGCCCCGGTCCGCTACGACCCGGTCGGCATGATGCCGGTCACGGCCGTCACCCGGGTCTGACCGTACGATCTGGAGGATGGCGGCGGGTCGGAGACATGCGGTGGTGGCGCTCTGCCTCGCCCTGTCCTCCCTCTCCGGCTGTACGGTTCCGCAGGCACCCCCGGACGCCACCGCCACGCGCGCGATCCAGGCGGCACTGGACCGCAGGGCCGCCGCGGTCCTGGCCGACGGCCCCGACGGCCTGCCGCTGAGCTCCTGGTCCTACCGGATCGTCCGGGTGCGACGGGACGGCGACCGGGCCCGGGTGCGCGCCGAGCTCCGCTACCGCTTCGCCGGTCACGACGACGGCGCGGTGACCGCCGAGCGGGCCATGGAGGCGGAGGAACGGGACGGTCGCTGGCACGTGACCGCCGACCGCCCCGCCGAGGGCGCCGCGCCGCAGCTCTGGGAGCAGGGCCGCCTCGACGTGGTGCGCGGCCGGCGGAGCCTGGTCCTGGGCGTGGGCCACGACCGGGACCGGCTGCGGTCCGTCGCGGCGGTCGCGGACCGGTCGGTGCCCGCCGTGTCGGAGGCCTGGCCCGAGCCGTGGGCCGGACGCCTGGTGGTGCTGGTCCCGGCGTCGCTGGACGCCATGGGCGCGCTGCTGGGGGCGCCGGCGGCCGGTTACCGGGGGGTCGCCGCGGTGACGACCGGCCGGGCCGGGGGCGGTGCGGACGCCCCGGCGGACCGGGTGATCGTCAACCCGGAGGCCTACCAGGAGCTGGGTGAGGCGGGCCGGGCGTTCGTGCTCACCCACGAGACGGCCCACGTGGCGACCCGGGCGCACACCTCCGGGGCCACGCCCCTGTGGCTCTCCGAGGGCTTCGCCGACTGGGTGGCCCACCGCGGTACGGGCGGCGACCCGGCGCGACTGGCCCCCCGGCTGCGCGACGCGGTCCGCGCCGGCGACCTGCCCGCCGAGCTGCCCGGCGACCAGGACTTCGCCCTCACCGGTGACCAGGCCACCCTGTCCCGGGCCTACGAGGAAGCCTGGCTGGCCTGCGCGCTGATCGCCGAGCGGTGGGGCGAGGCGGAACTGACCGCGTTCTACCGGGCGGTGGGGGAGCGGGGCAGAGGCCCCGGCTCGGTGGAGAAGGCCCTGCGCGACGTGCTGGACACCACGCCGGAGAGCTTCACCCTGGCCTGGCGGGCCCACCTCCGCGAGCGGCTCGGCTGAACCGGGGCCCGGCGGACCGAGGGTCCACGGAGCGCGATTCAGGAAACCAGTTCGCGGTCGTGGCCGCCCTGGGCCGGGACCCTGGCGTGTTCGCGCAGGCGTGGTTCGGTGACCGTCCGGTGCCACAGCCGGCGGCCGGCGGTGATCGTGGCCGCGACGAGCAGGCCGTTGCGTACGGTCAGCAGCAGCAGGCCCAGGGGGTCGCTGTCCACCACGTGCGAGAACCAGATGGGGAACTCCAGCAGGGTCACGCCGGTCGCGGCGACGACCAGCCAGGCCGGCCGCCGCATCGGGCTGTCCCGGAACACCAGGCAGACGGCGGCCAGGCCGACCAGCCACAGCATGTACTGGGGGCTGATGACCCGGCTGGTGGTGGTGAACAGCAGTACGGCGACGAAGGCCGCGTCGCACAGGGTGGTGGTCCGGAACTCGCGGGCCCGTATCCGCCACAGCAGGAGCCAGCCGAAGGCGGCGACGGTGAGGGTGAGGGCGGCGGCGCTGACCATCGGGACGTACGGGCCGAGGAACTCGACGGATCCGTAGTTGAGGAGCACCTGTCCGTCCCAGCCGAAGTGGCGGGCGACGTGGAAGACGAGGGAGCCCAGCGACTCGACCTCGGTGCCGCGGTCGCGCTGGAAGGTGAGGAAGGCCAGGGCGCCGGGTGCGGCGGCCGCGCAGAGCAGGAGCACCGCCGCGCCCGAGCCCGCCGCGGTGGTCCACGAGCGGAGGGTGGCGCGTCCGCGCCGGGTGCCGGCGAGCAGCAGGACCGGCCACACCTTCAGCATCGCCCCGAAGCCGGCCAGCGCCCCGAGCAGCCGGGGGTGGCGCACCCCGGCCAGCAGCGCGGCGACGGCGACGGCGGTGACCATCAGGTCGTAGCGGGCGTACGCGGTCGGGCCGAGGAGGGGGACGCCCGCGATCCACACCCAGGAGCCGGAGAGCGTCTTGCCGGGGCGCCGTCCGGCGTACAGCAGCAGGCCGAAGACGAGCGCGTCACAGACGAAGGCCAGCAGGTAGAACGCGGAGGCGTAGTCGAGGAACGGCAGCAGGAGGGGGGAGAGGATGGCGAGCGCGGCGGCCGGCGGGTACTGCCAGGTGACGTCGTCCAGCGGGTAGGTGCCGGTTCTCAGCACGTCGTACCAGCCCTGGTAGATCACCGAGATGTCGGTGGTGACGTCCGGCCCGGGCAGGCGGAACACCTTGAAGACGCAGAGCAGCAGTGCGGTCCTGGTCAGGATCCATATGGCGATCGGGAGCCGGGTGCCGCTGGGGCCCTTCATGCCTACCTCGTCCGGGTGTGTGGGTGATCGGGGGCGGTGGTGCCGGGCGGGACCGTGCGTGAGCGGTGGTGCAGGGCCGTTCGGTACTGTCGGTGACGATGCACAAGACCTTGATCGTAACCAACGACTTTCCGCCCAGACCCGGCGGTATTCAGGCGTTTCTGCACAACATTGCGCTCAGACTCGATCCGGAACAGGTGGTGGTCTACGCCTCCACCTGGAAGCGCGGCCGTGAGGGCGCCGAGGCGACCGCACTGTTTGACGCGGAACAGCCCTTCCGGGTTGTCCGCGACCGGACGACAATGCTGCTCCCCACGCCCCGAGTGACCGCCCGCGCGGCCGGACTGCTGCGCGAGCACGGCTGTGCGTCGGTGTGGTTCGGCGCGGCCGCCCCGCTGGGGCTGATGGCCCCGGCGCTGCGCAGGGCCGGGGCCCGGCGGCTGGTCGCGACGACGCACGGGCACGAGGCGGGCTGGGCGCAGCTGCCGGGCGCCCGCGCGCTGCTGCGCCGGATCGGCGAGGACACCGACACCATCACGTACCTGGGCGAGTACACGCGCTCGCGGATCGCCGGCGCGCTGACGCCCGGTGCCGCGGCGCGCATGGTGCAGCTCCCGCCGGGGGTGGACGAGAAGACCTTCCACCCCGGCTCGGGCGGCGACGGGGTCCGCCGGCGGCTGGGGCTCGCGGACCGGCCGGTGGTGGTGTGCGTCTCCCGCCTGGTGCCGCGCAAGGGACAGGACACCCTGATCAGGGCGATGCCCGCGATCCTGGCCCGGGTGCCGGACGCGGTACTGCTGATCGTCGGGGGCGGTCCGTACGAGACGGACCTGCGCCGGCTCGCGGACGCGACCGGGGTGGCCGGATCCGTACGGTTCACCGGGGCGGTGCCCTGGGCCGAGCTGCCGGCCCACTACGGCGCGGGTGATGTCTTCGCGATGCCGTGCCGCACCCGGCGGGGCGGTCTGGACGTCGAGGGCCTCGGCATCGTGTACCTGGAGGCGTCGGCGACCGGTCTGCCGGTGGTGGCGGGCGACTCCGGGGGTGCCCCGGACGCCGTGCTGGACGGCGAGACGGGCTGGGTGGTCCGCGGGGACGCGCCGGCCGAGTCCGCCGAGCGGATCGTCACGCTGCTGCGGGACCCGGGGCTGCGGCAGCGGATGGGCGAGCGGGGCCGGGCGTGGGTGGAGGAGAAGTGGCGCTGGGACCTGCTCGCGGACCGCTTGCAGGCGCTGCTGTGAAGGCGAGGAGGGGCGGAACGTCACGTTCCGCCCCGGTCGCTCCCTACCCGCGGTAGATCGCCTCGATCTCGTCGGCGAAGTCCTTGGCCACCACGTTCCGCTTCAGCTTCAGCGACGGCGTGATGTGCCCGGCCTCCTCGGTGAACTGGGAGGCGAGGATCCGGAACTTGCGCACCGACTCGGCCTTGGAGACCGCGGCGTTGCCGTCGTCGACGGCCCGCTGCACCTCCGCCAGCAGGTCCGGGTCGTCGCGCAGCGCCGCCGCCGTCGCCCCGGCCGGCTTGCCGTGCTCGGCCGCCCAGCGGCCCAGGAACTCCTCGTCGATGGTGACCAGCGCGCCCACGAAGGGACGGCCGTCGCCGACCACCATGCACTCGGCGACCAGGGCGTGCCCGCGGATCCGGTCCTCGATCACCGCCGGGGCGACGTTCTTGCCACCCGCGGTGACCAGGATCTCCTTCTTGCGGCCGGTGATGGCCAGGTAGCCGTCCTCGTCAAGGGTGCCGATGTCACCGGTGTGGAACCAGCCGTCGGCCAGCGCCTCGGCTGTCGCCGTCTCGTTGTTCCAGTAGCCGGTGAAGACGTGCTCGCCGTGCAGCAGCACCTCGCCGTCGTCGGCGATCCGCACCACCGAGCCGGGCAGCGGCTGGCCGACCGTGCCGATCTTCTGCCGGTCCCACGGGTTGAACGCGGTCGCGGCGCACGACTCGGTCAGGCCGTAGCCCTCCAGCACGGTGAAGCCGATGCCGCGGAAGAAGTGGCCCAGCCGCTCGCCCAGCGGCGCGCCGCCCGAGATCGCGAACTCGCCGCGCCCGCCCAGCACCGCCCGCAGCTTGCCGTAGACCAGCTTGTCGAAGACGAAGTGCTTCAACCGCAGCCCGAGCGAGGCGCCCTCGGGGGTGCCCAGGGCGCGGCTGTAGGCGATCGCCGTGTGCGCGGCCCTGTCGAAGATCTTGCCCTTGCCGTCCGCCTGGGCCTTGGCGCGCGCCGAGTTGTAGACCTTCTCGAAGACGCGCGGCACCCCCAGGATCAGCGTCGGCCGGAAGGAGGCCAGCTCGTCGGTGAGGTTCTTGATGTCCGGCACGCAGCCGAGCCGGATCGGCGCCAGCACCGACGCCACCTCGACCAGCCGGCCGAAGACGTGCGCGGTGGGCAGGAAGAGCAGCACGGAGCACTCGCCGGTGCGGAACAGCGGTTTGAGGCGCTCCACCACGTTGCCGCACTCCGCGAAGAAGTTGCGGTGGGTCAGCACACAGCCCTTGGGGCGGCCCGTGGTGCCCGAGGTGTAGACGATGGTGGCGATGTCGTCGGCCTTGGCGGTGGCGCTGCGCTCGTCGACGGTCTCCTCGGAGACGTCCCGGCCCGCCTCGGCCAGCTCGCCGACCCCGCCCTTGTCGATCTGCCAGACGTGCCGCAGCAGCGGCAGGGCGTCGCGGACCGACTCGACCGCGGCGGCGTGCGTGTCGCCCTCCACGACCACCGCGACCGCGCCGGAGTCGCCGAGTATCCACTGCACCTGCTCGGCGGAGCTGGTCTCGTACACCGGCACGGTCACCGCGCCCGCGCTCCAGATGGCGAAGTCCATCTGCACCCACTCGTAGCGGGTGCGCGACATCAGCCCCACCCGGTCCCCGGGCCGTACGCCGAGGGCGATCAGACCCTTGGCGGCGGAGCGGACCTCGGTGAGGAACTGCGAGGCGGTGACATCGGTCCAGGCGCCGGCCACCTTGCGGCCCATGACCGCCACATCTGGGTGCTGAGCGGCATTGCGGCGGATGAGATCCGTCAGGTTGCCGTCCGTGGGGACCTCGTACAGGGCCGGAAGGCTGAACTCGCGCAAAACTGCTGCTCCTCATCGGGCGCCGGCGCCACGGCTCTGTGTGATGCACCGGTTGCGGTCCAAGGTCGGGCAGGTGCTCGGTGGGGGTGAGCACGACTGGACTGCCCGGACGTTACCCACCAGTACTCGGTTCCCGATAGGGGCCCTGGCCAGATGTTCCCTGCGTCACACGTGATTGACGGTGCTTGACGCACAGTAGTCCACACCCGCGAGGACCCGGAAGTAACCGCAGGTCCACCGCCTATGGTGGGTGCTCATGCGAGTCCATGTGGTCAGTGACGTACACGGCAACGCCGAGGGCCTGGCCCGGGCCGGGGACGGGGCGGACGCCCTGATATGCCTGGGCGATCTGGTGCTGTTCCTCGACTACGCCGATCACAGCCGCGGCATCTTCCCCGACCTGTTCGGCGCCGAGAACGCCGGCCGGCTGGTGGAGCTGCGCACGGCCCGCCGCTTCGAGGAGGCCCGCGCCCTCGCCGGGGAGCTGTGGGCCGGCCTGCCGGTGGATCGCCGGACCGCCGTCGAGTCGGGCGTCCGCCGCCAGTACGCGCAGATGTTCGCGGCCTTCCCCACCCCGACGTACGCCACGTACGGGAACGTCGACATGCCCGCCCTGTGGCCCGAGTACGCCGGGCCGGGCACCACCGTGCTGGACGGCGAGCGGATCGAACTCGGCGGCCGGGTCTTCGGCTTCGTGGGCGGCGGCCTGCGCACCCCGATGCGCACCCCGTACGAGATCTCCGACGAGGAGTACGCGGCCAAGGTCGAGGCGCTCGGCGAGGTCGACGTGCTCTGCTCCCACATCCCGCCGGAGGTGCCGGAGCTCACCTACGACACGGTCGCCCGCCGCTTCGAGCGCGGCAGCCGCGCGCTGCTCGCCGCGATCAGGCGCACCAGGCCCCGGTACGCCCTGTTCGGCCATGTCCACCAGCCGCTGGTCCGGCGCATGCGCGTGGGGGCCACCGAGTGCGTCAACGTGGGGCACTTCGCGGCGACCGGGCGGCCATGGGTCCTGGAGTGGTGACAGCCGCCCACGCGATAGCCTTCCTCTCGTTCGCACACCCCCGTCGGGACCGCACTGGAGGAGCCACAGCGATGGCGGAACACACCAGCTCGAGCATCGTGATCGAGGCGGCACCGGCCGACGTCATGGGAGTGATCGCCGACTTCGCGCGATACCCGGAGTGGACCGGCGAGGTGAAGGAGGCCGAGGTCCTGGAGAAGGACGGCGCCGGCCGCGCCGGGAAGGTCCGCCTGCTGCTGGACGCCGGTGCGATCAAGGACGACCACACGCTGGCCTACACCTGGACCGGTGACGACGAGGTCAGCTGGACCCTGGTGAAGTCGCAGATGCTGCGCGCCCTGGACGGCTCCTACCGCCTCGCCCCGCTGGGCGGCGGCGAGCGCACCGAGGTGACGTACCAGCTCACCGTGGACGTCAAGATCCCGATGCTGGGCATGATCAAGCGCAAGGCGGAGAAGGTCATCATCGACCGCGCGCTGGCCGGCCTGAAGAAGCGCGTCGAGTCGGGTGCCCGGGCCTGAGGAACGGCCCCCGTGCGCACCCTCCTCGTCACCGGACCCGGCGGCGCCGGGCGGACCACCGCCGCAGCCGCCACCGCCCTCGGCGCCGCCCGGCGGGGACAGCGGGTGCTGTTCCTCACCGGCGACCCGGTCGACTGGTTCGCCCCCGGCCCGGGCGGCCCCGACGTACGCCGCGTCGACCCCGGCGCCCACTTCCGCGCCGAGGTCCTCGCCTTCCAGCAGCGCGCCGCCACCGCCCTGGGCATGCTGGGTGCCGAGCCGCTCGCCGACGAGGAGCTGACCGAGCTGCCGGGCAGTGACCGGTTCGCCCTGCTGCGGGCACTGCGCGACGCCGCCGCCGGCGACTGGGACCTGGTGGTGGCCGACCTGCCGCCGGTCCGGGACGCCATCGCCCTGCTCGCCCTGCCCGAGCAGCTGCGCCGCTACCTGCGCCGGCTGCTGCCGCCCGAGCGGCAGGCCGCCCGCGCACTGCGTCCCATGCTCGCCCAGCTCGCCGGCGTACCGATGCCCGCCGAGTGGCTGTACGCCACCGCCGCCCGCTGGGACGGCGAACTGGCCGCCGTTCAGGCCCTCCTCGACGCGCCGACGACCACCGTCCGGCTGGTCGCCGAGCCCGGCCCGGCCGCCGCCGACGCCCTGCGCACCGCTCGCGCCGGGCTCGCCCTGCACGGACGCGCCCCCGAGCTGACCGTGGCCAACCGGCTGCTGCCCACCACCTCCCGCGACCCCTGGCTGGCCGCCCTGGCCGCCCAGCAGCAGACCCACCTCAAGGAGCTGCACCGCGCCTACGAGGCGGAGCGCGCCCCCGACACCGTGCGCGAGCTGCCTCACCTGGGCCTCGACCCCCGCACCGCCGACGACCTCGCCCCGCTCGACGTGCCCCCGGCGCCCGCCCGGCCGGCGCCGGCGTGGACCGTGGAGGACCGGCGCGACCCGGACGGGGTCCTCGTCTGGCGCATCCCCCTGCCCGGGGCCGCCAGGGGCGACCTCGGCCTGGTCCGGCGCGGCGACGAACTGGTGCTCACCGTCCGGCCCTTCCGCCGGGTGGTCTCCCTGCCGTCCGCCCTGCGCCGCTGCACGGTCTCGGGCGCGGCCCTGGCCGACGGGGTGCTGAGCGTCCGCTTCACCCCGGACCCGGAGCTGTGGCCGCGCGCACTGAACGGCCTACCACCGTTCGGGTAACGTCGGGAACACAGAGCCGTCCTTCCGCAGGAGTACGCCATGAGCGAGGCAACCGAGCGTCCCGACCCCGACGCCTGGGCGCGGGCCTGTGCCGAGGACCTGGAGGCCGAGAAGGCGCGCCGCGGCCAGGGCGCCCCGCCGCCCGGCGCCGCCGCCGACGAGCTGCGCAAGCTCGTCGACGCGGTGGCCGACAAGGTCGCCTCACTGCGCGCCCCGCTGCTCGGCCTGGGCGCCCAGGACACCGTGCAGCGCCTCGTCGACCAGGCCAGGGCCGCCGTCGAGCCGGTCATCGAACGCAACCCGCAGGTCTTCGACCACCTCGCGGCCGCCGGCAGTGAACTGCTCGCCGCCTACCGCTCGGCCGTCGAGGGCCACGAGCGCCGCTGGACCCAGGGCGGGGCCGGCGGGGCCGGCGGGCCGAGGAAGAACGACGAGGGGCCGGGGCCGACCGAGCACATCGACCTGGACTGACCGGGCCGTGCCCGCCCTCGGGTACGGTTGGCCGTAGCGGGGCTCGACCGAAAACTGAGGGACACATGGGACTCACCATCGGCGTCGACATCGGCGGCACGAAGATCGCGGCCGGCGTGGTCGACGAAGAGGGCACCATTCTCGACACCCACAAGGTGCCCACCCCGTCGACCGCCGAAGGCATCGTCGACGCGATCTGCGCGGCCGTCTCCGAAGCCGGCAAGGGTCATGACATCGAGGCGGTCGGCATCGGCGCCGCCGGCTACGTCGACGACAAGCGCGCCACCGTCCTGTTCGCGCCGAACATCGACTGGCGGCACGAGCCGCTGAAGGACAAGGTCGAGCAGCGCGTCGGGCTCCCCGTGGTCGTGGAGAACGACGCCAACGCGGCGGCCTGGGGCGAGTACCGCTTCGGCGCAGGCCAGGGCCACGACGACGTCATCTGCATCACCCTGGGCACCGGTCTCGGCGGCGGCATCATCATCGGCAACAAGCTGCGCCGGGGCCGCTTCGGCGTGGCGGCCGAGTTCGGCCACATCCGGGTCGTGCCGGACGGCCTGCTCTGCGGCTGCGGAAGCCAGGGCTGCTGGGAGCAGTACGCCTCCGGCCGCGCCCTGGTGCGGTACGCCAAGCAGCGCGCCAACGCCACCCCCGAGAACGCCACGATCCTGCTGGGCCTCGGCGACGGCACCCCGGACGGCATCGAGGGCAAGCACATCAGCGACGCCGCCCGCCAGGGCTGCCCGGTGGCCGTCGACTCCTTCCGCGAGCTGGCCCGCTGGGCCGGCGCGGGCCTGGCCGACCTGGCCTCGCTGTTCGACCCCTCCGCGTTCATCGTCGGCGGCGGCGTCTCCGACGAGGGCGAACTGGTCCTCGACCCGATCCGCAAGTCGTTCCGCCGCTGGCTGGTGGGCGGTCAGTACCGTCCGCACGCCCAGGTGCTCGCCGCCCAGCTCGGTGGCGAGGCCGGGCTGGTCGGCGCGGCGGACCTGGCCCGCCAGGGCTGACCACCACCCGGTACCAGCGACGGTGCCCGCCGTGTCCCCCGCAGGACGCGGCGGGCACCGCCGTTCCCGCCGCGCTGTCGCGCCGGCCGCGCCCACCCGGGCCGTCGCCCCCGCGGTGGCCCGGCCGGGCAGGTGTCGGCCCCGGCCCCGGCGGTACGGTCCCGTATCTTGCTGCGCATGTCGATCACCGCACTCCCCAACTCCCGCACCGAACCGGACGGTTCGGCCGTGATCCGGGTGCTCAGCTACAACATCCGGTCGATGCGCGACGACGAGGACGCGCTGGCACGGGTCATCCGGGCCTGCGCGCCCGACCTGGTCTTCGTGCAGGAGGCGCCCCGCTTCTTCCGCTGGCGCAAGCACGCCGCCCGGCTCGCCGCGAAGAGCGGCCTGGTGGTGCTGACCGGCGGTGCCACCGCGTCGGGGCCGCTGCTGCTGTGCTCCCTGCGGGTGACGGCCGAGCACACCGAGGACGTCCTGCTGCCGCTCACACCGGGGCTGCACCGGCGCGGCCTCGCGACCGCGGTGGTACGCATCGGGAGCGTCCGGCTCGGGCTGATCAGTTGCCACCTGGGCCTGCGGGCCGAGGAACGCCGGGCCCAGGCCGGGCTGCTCCTGGAGCGGGTGGCCGCCCTGGCCGCGCTGGGTGCGCCGCACACCGTCGCGGCGGGCGACATCAACGAGCGGCCCGGCGGGCCCGCCTTCGGCCGGCTGGCGGGCGAACTCCAGGACTGCTGGGCGGTACGGCCCTGGGGCGGCGAGCACACCTTCACCCCGGGCGACCCCGACCGCCGCATCGACGCCGTCTTCGCGACGAAGGGCGTCGAGGTGCTGGGCTGCGGCGTGCCGCACGGCCTGCCGGGAGTCACGGACGCGGACCTGAGGGCGGCCACGGACCACCTGCCGGTCCTGGCCGCTCTCCGGGTGCCCCCTCGGTGACACCCCCGCGCCACGGCACCCCGGCGGGGCGACCGGAGGCTCACACCACCGCGCCGCGCCCCGGGTCGTCGTTCTCCTCGTCGTCGCCGTGCCGCATCCGGGCGACCAGCGTCAGGAAGCCGCCGACGAACCCGCCGACGCACAGGGTGGTCAGCCACCAGGTCTTGTCCCACTGGAACAGCACGGCGAGCAGCATCAGCACCGGGCCGCCGACCACACCGAGCCAGGCGAACTTGGCCGTGGTGTCGGCCTCCGGCAGCGGCGGCGGCTCCGGGGGCACGAAGTGCCCCTCGTCGCCGTCGTCGAGGTCGTCGTCCCCGGCCTCGGCCGACGCGTAGTCGCGCGGGCCGGGCGGGGCCAGCCCCGGGGCGAAGATCACCGAGCCACCCAGCGGCTTGTCCGGTTCCGGCTCGGGTTCGCGGGCCTTCTTGCCCGGCAGGTCGTTGACGTCGTCCTCCAGCAGGGCGAGGTCCTCCACCGACTTGAACGGCTTGGCACCCGGCGGATCGGCCGGTTCCTCGCCGTACGCGGCCACGATCGCCGCCCAGGCCGCCTCCTCGTCGAACGGCTGCTCGTCCCGCTTGTCGGAGTCGTGCTGCTCAGCCACCGGTCGTGCTCCCTCCCCTGGCCTCCGGCATGGGGGACCCCATCGTGCCGACGCGCGGAGCGAGCCGGGTGATGAAGGCGTGACTCTCCTCGAAGATCCGCTCCGCGTCATGGTCCAACGTCGCCACGTGGTAGCTCTGTTCCAGCAGGACCTCACGCACGTCCGTGGACGAGACGCGGCTGAGGACGCGGGCCGAGTCGGCGGGCGGCACGACATGGTCCTGCGGGCTGCGCATCAGCAGCAACGGCTGGGTGACCTGAGGCAGCTCACCGTCCACCACCCGGAAGAACTGCCGCAGCGAATACGCCGCGTGCAGCGGCACCCGGTCGTAGCCGAGCTCCGTCACCCCGCCCCTGGCGATGTCGTCCGCCAGGCCCCTGGTGGCCGGGACCAGGTGGCGCAGCACCGGCAGCGCGTGGGCCGCGAGCCCGTGCACCTTGTTCGCCGGGTTCACCAGGGCGACGCCCGTCACGGCGTCCCCGTGCCTGGCGGCCAGGCGCAGGGCGAGCGCCCCGCCCATGGAGAGCCCGAAGACGAAGACCCGGGAGCACCGCTCGCGCAGGCCCCGCAGCTCCCGGTCCACCTCCGCGTACCAGTCCTGCCAGCTCGTGACCTGCATGTCCTGCCAGCGTGTGCCGTGTCCGGGCAGCAGCGGCAGCGACACCGTCAGGCCGCGCCCGGCCAGGTACCGGGCCCACGGGCGCAAGGACTGCGGCGAACCGGTGAAGCCGTGACAGAGCAGTACGCCGACCTCTCCGCCCTCGTGGCGGTACGGCTCGGCTCCAGGGAGGACCGGCACCGGGGTCTCCTGTTCGGGGGTCGATGGGGCTCGGGATGAAGGTGTAGTTCACCGTACGCGACGGGACCGACACCGACCAGGGCCGTCACCGCCCGCCGGCGGGGCCCGGCAGGCGCCCCGGCACCCTCCGGGGAGCGGCCCGGAAGCACCCGGTGAATACCGGGCGAGCCTCCGGGGAGCTGTCGGAAAACGGCGGGGGAGTCGCCGGGGAACGGGGGAAGGCGGGAGGAAGGGCCCGCGCGCGGCACCCCGACCGCCACCGCGAGCCGCGCGAGCGGACGCGACCGCCGCACGGGTTAAGGTCAGGTGGACGGAACACAGGAGGCATTCGAGTTGATCTACGGCGCAATGAAGTTCTCCATCGGCGGGTCCCTGAAGCTCGCCTTCAGGCCCTGGGTGGAGGGCCTGGAGAACATTCCCGCCGAGGGGCCGGCGATCCTCGCGAGCAACCACCTGTCCTTCTCCGACTCCTTCTTCCTGCCGGCGGTCCTGGACCGCAAGGTGACCTTCATCGCCAAGGCCGAGTACTTCACCTCGCCGGGTCTGAAGGGCAGGCTCACCGCGGCGTTCTTCAAGGGCGTCGGACAGCTGCCGGTGGACCGTTCGGGTGCCCGGGGCGCGGGCGAGGCGGCGATCAAGAGCGGTATCGAGGTGCTGGAGCGCGGTGAGCTGTTCGGCATCTACCCGGAGGGCACCCGCTCGCCGGACGGCCGGCTGTACCGGGGCAAGCCGGGCGGGCTGGCGCGGGTGGCGCTGGCCACCGGGGCGCCGGTCATCCCGGTCGCGATGATCGACACGGAGAAGATCCAGCCGCCCGGCAAGGTCGTCCCCAAGCTGATGCGCCCGGGGATCCGGATCGGCAAGCCGCTGGACTTCAGCCGCTACCACGGCATGGACGGCGACCGGTTCATCCTGCGCTCGGTCACCGACGAGGTGATGTACGAGATCATGAAGCTGTCCGGCCAGGAGTACGTGGACATCTACGCGACCGCCGCGAAGCGCCGGATCGCGGAGCAGCGGGCCGCCGTGGAGAAGGCCGCCAAGGCCACCGCGGACCAGGCCGGACGGGGACAGGCCGGACGGGAACAGCCGGGCGTCTAGCCGGCGTCGTCCGGCAGCGGGGTCCGGTTCGGGGGTGGGGGAGCATGACCGAGCGCGAGCGTGTCGTGCGCATGTCCGTCGAGCAGCCGCTGTGGCGCGCGCTCACCGGCTACCGCGTCCTCACCATGGGGTACGCGGTGCTGCTGTTCGTCTTCACCCGGGAGAAGTTCGAGCGTCCCTGGGTCGCTGTCGGCTTCCTCGCCGTGCTGTGCGTCTGGACGCTCGCCACGCTCCCCAAGGTGGCGGGCGCCGCCAGTTGCACCAGGCGCTTCCTCGTCGCCGACCTGGCCCTCGCCCTCACCGGCATCCTGCTGACCCCCCTCGCCGACGCCCAGGCCCAGAGCATCGAGGGGCCCACGCTGCCGACCATCTGGACGGCCGGCTCGGTCCTCGCGTACGCCATCAAGGGCGGCTGGCGCTGGGCCGGGTTCGCCTCGTCCCTGGTCGCCGTCGCCAACATCATCGAGCGCGGCCACCCCAGCCGGGACACCGTCCACAACGTGCTGCTGGTGTGGGTCGCCTCCATAGCGATCGGTTACGTCGTGGAGGTCGCCCGCGCCTCCGAGCGCACCCTCGCGCGCGCCCTGGAGATCGAGGCGGCCACGCGAGAGCGCGAGCGGCTGGCCCGCGACATCCACGACTCGGTCCTCCAGGTGCTGGCCATGGTCCAGCGCAAGGGCACCGCGCTGGGCGGCGAGGCCGCGGAGCTGGGCCGGATGGCCGGCGAGCAGGAGGTCGCGCTGCGTGCCCTGGTCGCGGGCGGCCTGGCCCGCCCCTCGCACGTCTCCGAGGACGAGTCGCAGGGCGCCGTCGTTCGGATCGTGGAGGAGCCCGACGAACCGGCCGGCGACGGCCCCAGCGATGTGCGGGCCCTGCTCGCCCCGTACGCCGGGTCGCGGGTGACCTTGTCCGAACCGGGCGCCCCGGTGCTGCTGCCGCCCGCCGTGGCCGGGGAGCTGGCGGCCGCCGTCGGTGCCGCCCTGGACAATGTCCGCAGACACGCCGGAGAGGACGCCCGGGCCTGGATCCTGGTCGAGGACTGGCCGGACGAGGTGGTCGTGACGGTACGGGACGACGGGCCGGGCATCCCGGAGGGGCGGCTCGCGCAGGCGGAGGGGGAGGGGCGGATGGGTGTCGCCCTGTCCATCCGTGGCAGGCTCCGGGACCTGGGCGGCAGCGCCGAGCTGGTCTCGGTGCCGGGCCAGGGCACAGAGGTCGAGTTGACGGTTCCACGGGGGAAGGCACAGCGATGAGTGAGCACGGACAGATCAAGGTGATGGTGGTCGACGACCACCCGATGTGGCGGGACGCGGTCGCCCGCGACCTGGCCGAGGCGGGGTTCGACGTGGTCGCCACCGCCGGCGACGGTGAGCAGGCCGTGCGCCGCGCGCAGGCGGCCTCCCCCGACGTCCTGGTCCTGGACCTGAACCTGCCCGCCAAGCCGGGTGTCCAGGTGTGCAAGGAGCTCGTCGGCGCCGACCCCCGGCTGCGGGTGCTGGTGCTGTCCGCGAGCGGGGAGCACGCCGACGTCCTGGAGGCGGTGAAGTCCGGGGCCACCGGCTACCTGCTCAAGTCGGCCAGTACCGGCGAACTGATCGACGCCGTGCGCCGTACGGCCGTCGGGGACCCGGTCTTCACCCCGGGCCTGGCGGGCCTGGTGCTCGGCGAGTACCGCCGCCTGGCCGGCGAACCGGCGCCGGCCACCGGGGCGGACAAGTCCGACGCGCCCCGGCTGACCGAGCGCGAGACCGAGGTGCTGCGCCTGGTCGCCAAGGGGCTGAGCTACAAGCAGATCGCCGAGCGCCTGGTCATCTCGCACCGCACGGTGCAGAACCACGTGCAGAACACCCTGGGCAAGCTCCAGCTCCACAACCGGGTCGAGCTGGTCCGGTACGCCATCGAACGCGGTCTGGACGACGTGTAGACGGCGTGCGCCGGATCCCCGGCGGCCGGCGCCGGGCCCGCGGACCCGTCTCCGTCCCCGGCCCCCGACCGGCCGTCCCCCGCCCGCGATCCACCTTCCGTACCGTCCCGGAGTGACCCGGGTCACCACGGGCGTGGCCCGGGTAGGTATCCATGACGGCGAAGGGGAGCCGCCATGCGGGTCGGAGTCCTGACGGCGGGCGGCGACTGCCCCGGCCTCAGCGCGGTCATCCGCGGCATCGTCCGCAAGGCGTGCGGGAGTGCGGCTGCGAGTTCACCGGCTTCCGGGACGGCTGGCGCGGGCCGCTGGAAGGCGACACGGCGCGGCTGGACATCCCGGCCGTACGCGGCGTCCTCCCGCGCGGCGGTACCGTCCTCGGCTCCTCGCGCACCAATCCGTTCACCGTGCCCGGCGGCGCCCGCCGGATCAAGGACAACCTCGCCGGGCACGGGGTCACGGCGCCCATCGTGATCGGCGGCGAGGACACCCTCGGCGTCGCCGCCCGCCTGAGCGACGGGTACGGCGTGCCGTGCGTCGGCGTGCCCAAGACCATCGACGACGACCTGTCCGCCACCGACCACACCCCCGGTTTCGACACCGCCGTGAACACCGCCACCGAGGCCATCGACCGCCTCCACACCGTCTTCTTCGGCCGACCCCGCCGGGCCCGGGGCCCCGGCCCCGCGCCGCCCGGTGTCACCTCCGGCTCACGGCGAGCCCGTCCACCAGCTCCCGGACCAGCGTCACCCCGCGCAGCGTCAGCACCGATTCCGGGTGGAACTGGACACCGGCGAAGCCCGGCCCGCGCAGCGCGTGCACCTCACCCGTCCGCGCGTCCCGGCCGACCTCCACGCCCCGGGCCGCCAGCGCGGCGGCCGCCGTGTCGTCGCACCGGGCCGTGAAGCTGTTGTAGAAGCCGACCGTCTCCGGTGCGCCGAACAGATCGATCCGCTCCTGTGCGCCCTGGAGGGGGACCCGCTTGCGGACGATGTCCAGGCCCAGCTCCGCCGCGATCAGCTCATGGCCCAGGCACACGCCGAGCAGCCCATGGCGGTGCTCGCGGACCAGCTCGGCGGTGAGCGCCCGCAGGGCCCGCATCTTCGGGTCGGCCGGGTCGGACGGATCGCCCGGCCCCGGCCCGAGGACCACCGGCCCCCGGTGCGCCAGCGCCGCCTCGGGCAGGCCCGGCTCGTCGAAGGGGCGCACCGTGACCTCCAGCCCCGAGGACCGCAGCAGGTGCGCGAGCATCGCGGTGAACGTGTCCTCCCCGTCGACCACCAGGGCGTGCCCGGCGGCCGGCCCGCGGGACCGCTCCCGCATCCGCAGCCAGAACGGCGCGAGGTCCGCGCGCCGGGCGTCCAGGGCCGCCCGCACCCGGGGGTCGTCCGCCAGCCGGGGCCGCGGCCCCTCCTCGTCCGGCCGGGCCGGGCGCGCACCCAGTGCCGCCAGCACCCCGGCCGCCTTGGCGTGGGTCTCCGCCACCTCGCCCGCCGGATCGGAGTGGCGCACCAGCGTCGCCCCGACCGGGACGCGCAGCTCACCGGAGGCGGAGATGTCGGCGGTGCGGATGAGGATGGGCGAGTCCAGCGTCTGCGCGCCGTTCGGATCGGTGCCGAGCAGGGCCAGCGCCCCCGCGTAGTAGCCGCGCCCGTCCGGCTCGTGCCGCTCGATGACCCGGCAGGCGTTGCGCACGGGCGAGCCGGTGACGGTCGCCGCGAACATCGTCTCGCGCAGCACCTCCCGCACGTCCAGCGATGACCGGCCCCGCAGCTCGTACTCGGTGTGGGCCAGGTGCGCCATCTCCCTCAGCCGCGGCCCGACCACCACCCCGCCCCGGTCGCCGACCGCGCACATCATCTTCAGCTCCTCGTCCACCACCATGGAGAGCTCGTCGGTCTCCTTGCGGTCGGCGAGGAACGCCAGCAGCCCCTCGGCCGTCGGTCCGCCGGCCGGGTAGCGGTAGGTGCCGCTGATCGGGTTCATCACGACCGTGCCGCCCGACATCCGCACGTGCGCCTCGGGGCTGGCGCCGACCAGGGTGCGTTCCCCGGTGTGCACCACGAAGGTCCAGTACGCGCCGCGCTCACCGGCCAGCAGCCGGCGGAACAGCGCCAGCGCTTCGGGCCGCCCGAAGCCGGGGATCCGCCCCCGGTACGTACGGCGGACGACGAAGTTCGCGCCCTCGCCACGCCCGATCTCCTCCTCGACCACCCGGCGAACGGTGCGGGCGTACTCCTCGTCGGACACGTCGAAGGCGCCGCCCTCGACCGCCACGCCGTGCGCGGGGAGCCGTTCCAGGGCCTCGGCGAGCGGCATCTCGTACGCCTCCGCGGCGACCAGCACGGACAGCGGGGTGCCGTCGTCGCGCACGTCGAAGCCCCGCTCGCGCAGCTGCCGGAACGGCACCAGGGCCAGCGCGGGCCGCGGCCCGACGGGCAGGTCGGACAGCCGTTCCACCTCGTGGACGGGACCGACCAGGACCTCGACGGTGTCGTGGTCACGGCCGGGGGCGCGTCTGCGCAGCAGGGCGAAGGGCGGGGCGGAGTCGTCGAGCAGCCGGGTCGGGTCGAAGCCGGGGTTCATGCGATGCGTTCCTTCCGGATGGGAGGGAACGGCCCCGGAAACGGAGGAAGGCCGCCCCTCGGGCGGCCTTCGCGTGGTCCTGTGTACGCGCGCTGGATCAGTGGGCCGCCGGATGAGCGGTCCACCACCACTGCTGGGTCCTCTGCGCGAACATGCGGCGAACCCTATCGCATGAGGCTCGTCTCATCTGCTGAGCGGGCGGATGGGCGCTGGGGAAGAAGCCGTAAGGTTGTGCACGTGACCGTGAACGCTGATTCCCAAGCCGTCGCCGCCAAGGCGACCTGGCGAGACCTGCCCGCGGCGCAGCAGCCCGAGTACCCGGATGCCGAGGCTCTGCGCGATGTGATCGCGGACCTCGAGTCGTATCCGCCGCTCGTCTTCGCGGGCGAGTGCGATCAGCTGCGCGCCCGGATGGGAGCCGTCGCGAGGGGCGAGGCGTTCCTGCTCCAGGGCGGCGACTGCGCCGAGTCGTTCGACGCGGTGTCGGCCGAGCACATCCGCGCGAAGCTCAAGACGCTGCTCCAGATGGGCGCCGTGCTGACGTACGCGGCCTCCGTCCCCGTCGTGAAGGTGGGGCGGATCGCCGGCCAGTACTCCAAGCCGCGCTCCAAGTCGACCGAGACCCGGGACGGGGTGACGCTGCCGACCTACCGGGGCGACTCCGTCAACGGGTTCGACTTCACCGAGAAGGCCCGCATCCCGGACCCGCAGCGGCTGAAGCGGATGTACCAGGCGTCCGCCTCGACGCTGAACCTGGTGCGCGCCTTCACCACCGGCGGCTACGCCGACCTGCGCCAGGTGCACGCCTGGAACCAGGACTTCGTGAAGTCCTCGCCGTCCGGCCAGCGCTACGAGCAGCTGGCCCGCGAGATCGACGACGCGCTGAACTTCATGAAGGCGTGCGGCACCGACCCGGCCGAGTTCCGCACGGTCGAGTTCTACGCCTCGCACGAGGCGCTGCTGCTCGACTACGAGTCGGCGCTGACCAGGATCGACTCCCGGACCGGGGAGCTGTACGACACCTCGGGCCACATGGTGTGGATCGGTGAGCGCACCCGCCAGCTCGACGGGGCCCACATCGAGTTCGCGTCCAAGATCCGCAACCCGATCGGCATCAAGCTCGGCCCGACGACCACGGTGGACGAGGCGCTGACCTACGTCGACCGCCTCGACCCCGACCGGGAGCCGGGCCGGCTGACCTTCATCGTCCGCATGGGCGCCGACAAGGTCCGCGACAAGCTTCCCGAGCTGGTCGAGAAGGTCACCGCGTCCGGTGCGACGGTGGCGTGGGTGACCGACCCCATGCACGGCAACACCTTCGAGGCGGCCTCCGGCCACAAGACGCGGCGCTTCGACGACGTGCTGGACGAGGTCAAGGGCTTCTTCGAGGTGCACAAGGAGCTGGGTACGCACCCGGGCGGCCTGCACATGGAGCTGACCGGTGACGACGTCACCGAGTGTGTGGGCGGCGGCGACGAGATCTTCGTGGACGACCTGCACCAGCGGTACGAGACGGCCTGCGACCCGCGCCTGAACCGCAGCCAGGCTCTCGACCTGGCCTTCCTGGTCGCGGAGATGTACCGAGCCCAGTGATCTCGGCGTAGAACCGCCTTGACGCGGCGATGGGGCGCGGATCCATGTGATCCGCGCCCCATCGCCGTTCCCGGGGCCCGACCGGGCTTTCGCGCACGGGGAGCCGCGGGTAAGGTTAGGTTAGCCTCACCGATCAAGCCGGAGGGGTCGCCGACGATGCCGAACGATCCCGCAGGGAGGTGAGCCGCGTGTACGTCTGCTCATGCTTCGGCGTCACCGAGAAGCAGATCAAGGAACACGCGGGCGCCGGTGCCTGCACGCCTCGCCAGATCGCGTCGGCCTGCAAGGCCGGCACGGACTGCGGCTCCTGCGTGCGTCGTATCCAGGCGATTCTCGGCCGGGGCGACTGCCCGCGGCGCGAGCTGGTGAACCAGGGCGAACCCGCCCTGATGGCGGAGGTCCGCCCGGAACTGAGCGAAGCGGCCTGACGGCCCGGCCGGCCCGCCCGGGGAGGGGCGGACGGCTCGCCGCGCCCGGTTCGTTCAGCCCTCCGGCTGCTCGATCACCTGGGCGATGTAGAGCGCCTCGCCGAGCTTCTCGACCAGCTCCAGCTGGGTGTCGAGGTAGTCGATGTGGTGCTCCTCGTCCGCCAGGATCGACTCGAAGATGTTCGCGGACGTGATGTCGCCCTTGCTGCGCATCACGTCGATGCCGCGCTTGAGCCGGTCGATCGCCTCGACCTCCACCTGCCGGTCCGCCTGGAACATCTCGGTGACCGTCTGGCCGATCCGGACGTGGAAGAGCCGCTGGTAGTTCGGCAGGCCGTCCAGGAAGAGGATCCGGTCGGTCAGCACCTCGGCGTGCTTCATCTCGTCGAAGGACTCCGCACGGGTGTACTTCGCCAGCTTCGTCCACCCGAAGTTCTCCTGCATCTTCGCGTGCAGGAAGTACTGGTTGATCGCGGTCAATTCGGCGGTCAGCTGCTCGTTGAGGAACTCGATGACCTCGGGGTCGCCCTGCATCGCAGAGGCTCCTTCCGCGCGTGTGAGAAGGGAGGAATGCGCGCATCCTCGCACCAGGGGGGAGAGTCGTCCAGTAAGTGCATGCTTAGTAGGAATTGCCCCGGATTGGCAATGCCCCCCGTCATCATCACCCTTCCCGGTCTGTCACCATTGAGTCATGGGTCAGCCGGAGAGCGAGGAACACCGGGCGGCGGGGGAGACCGAGCTTCCGCCGGGACAGCGACTCCAGCGCGGCTGGCCGGTCACCCACTACGGGCCCGTTCCGAAGTTCAAGGCGGACCGCTGGGAGTTCCGCGTCTTCGGCGCCACGGCGGACGGCGGCAAGCCGTCCTGGAACCACGAGCAGTTCTCGGCGCTGCCGTTCGCCACGGTGGTGGCCGATCTGCACTGCGTCACGAAGTTCAGCATGGTGGGCGCCGAATGGGGCGGTGTCCCGGCCCGGACGATCCTGGAACTGGCGCCCCCGGCGGCCGGTGTCAGCCATGTGATGGTGTGGGCCGAGTACGGCTTCAGCGCCAACCTGCGGCTCTCCGACTTCGCCTCGGACCGGACGATCTTCGCCACGCACAAGGACGGGGAACTGCTCACCGCCGAGCACGGCTTCCCGGTGCGGCTGGTCGTACCCCACCTGTACGCCTGGAAGGGGCCCAAATGGGTGCGGGGCGTGGAGTACATGACCGCCGACCGCCGCGGGTTCTGGGAGGAGCGGGGCTACCACAACCTCGGTGACCCCTGGCGCGAGCAGCGCTATTCCTATCAGGAGGAGCCGGGCGACGGCCCGGAGCTCTGACCTGGCTCGCGCAGCTTCTTCAGCCGCTCCACGTCCCCCGCGTGACCCTCCTTGCCGCCCGGCGTCTCGATGACCAGGGGCACGCCCTCGGTCGCCGGGTGGCGCATCAGCTCCCGGAACGGTTCCTCGCCGATGTGACCGGCGCCGATGTTGGCGTGCCGGTCCTTGTGCGCGCCCGCCACGTCCTTGGAGTCGTTGGCGTGGATCAGCTTCAGCCGCCCCTCGCCGACCGTTTCCACGAGCGAGTCCAGCGTCCGGCGCATGCCGTGCTCCCCGGTCAGGTCGTGCCCGGCCGCGAAGACATGGCAGGTGTCCAGGCACACGCCGAGCCTGGGGTGGGCGTCGAGGGCCTCGAAGTACGGGCCGAAGTCCCAGGTCCGGGAGCAGAGCGAGGAGCCCTGGCCGGCCGTCGACTCCAGCAGCAGGAACGGGTCGTCGTCGTGCGTCAGCTCGTCCAGCAGCGGCAGCAGCCGCGCCCGTACCTGCGCCAGGGCCTCCGCGCGGGGCCGGCCGCCGGTCGCCGATCCGGTGTGCACCACCACGCCCAGCGCGCCGATGGCCCGGGCCCGGCGCAGTGAGTGGCGCAGCGAGTCCACGGACCTCTCGGCGGTCGCCTCGGTGTGGGAGCCGAAGTTGATCAGGTACGGGGCGTGGACGTACGCGGCGATGCCCTCGGTGGCGCACTCGGCCCGGAACCGCTCGTCCTGGGCGGGATTCCCGGTGGGCGTGGCCCAGCCGCGCGGGTTGGCGACGAAGACCTGGACGGTCTCGGCGCCTATCTCACGGGCGTAGGTGAGACCGGTCGTGGCGAGGCCGCCGGCCACGGGGACATGGCCGCCGACAGGGTTGCGCATGAGGTGTCTACAGTCCCTTGATCTTGATGGTGATGGTGCTGCCCTCGGGGGCCCGTTCGCCGCCCGCCACCGACTGGCCGGCGACGGTGTCACCGAGGAAGGGGAAGGTCTTCTGGGTCCTCACCTCGAAGCCCGCCGCCCTCAGGGCGCGCTCGGCCTCGTCGGCCTTCTTGCCGGTGACGTCGGGGACGACGGCCGTACGGGGGCCCTTGGAGACGGTCAGGGTGATCGTGTCGCCCTTCGCGACCTGTCCGCCGGCGGGGGACTGGAGCACGACCGTTCCCGCGTCCTTGGGGGAGTGGACCCGCTCGGCGGCCACCCGCACGGCGAGCCCGGCGCCCTCCAGGGTACGGGTGGCGTCCCCGACCCGGGCGCCGGTGACGTCCGGGACGTCCACCGGGGCGCCCTTGCTGACGACCAGGGCGACCGCGGACTCCGGGCTGCGCTCGGTGCCGGGCCCGGGGTCCGTGCTGATCACCGCGCCCCGCTCGACGTCCTGGCTGAACGCCCGGGTGATCATGCCGGGTGCCAGACCGGCCCCGGTCAGTTCGCGCCTGGCCTCGGCGAGCGGGGTGCCCTTGAGGTCCGGGACCTTCACGGTCCTCGGGCCCCGGGAGATGGTGAGGGTCACCGAGCCGTTGCCCCGGATCCGCTCGCCGGGCTCGGGGTCGGTGGCCATGACGGTGCCGCGCCGGTAGGCGCCGCTGTACTCGTGCTCGGTGCCCCTGACGTCCAGCCCGGCGTCGGTGAGCCGCTTCTCGGCCTGCTCCTGGCTCTGGCCGAGGACGGCCGGGACGCGGGTGAACTGGCCCGAGTTGATGTACCAGACGCCTCCGCCGAGCCCGAGGACGAGCAGCGCCGCCACCAGGACGGCGAGCGGGCCGCGCCGGCGGGCGGGGCGCGGGAGGCGGTCCGCCGGGACGGGGGCAGCGGCCGGCCCCGGACCGGCATCCGGCCTCGGCCCCGGCGGCGGCAGCGGGAGCCTGCTGGTGTGCTGGACCGGCTCGCGCTCCGCGGCCACGGGCCGCGCGAGGACACTGGTGACGTCCTCGGGGCCGGCACCGGGCCGCTCGGCGCGCGCCCGCGGCGGGACCTGGTCCAGCTGTTCGTCGCCCAGGACCGCACGGGTCTCACGGGCCTGCGCGAGGAGGGTCACCGCGTCGTGCGGGCGCAGCTCGGGGTCGCGGGCGGTGGCGCTCGCCACCAGGTCGTCCAGCTCGGGCGCCAGGCCGGGGGCGGCGGCGGACGGGGCGGGCACGTCCGCGTTGAGGTGCTGGTAGAGGACCTGGGCGGGCGTGTCGCCGGCGTGCGGCTTGGCGCCGGTGAGCATCTCGTACAGCACGACGCCGCAGGCGTACACGTCCGCGCGGGTGTCGGCGGTGCCGTGCTCGATCTGCTCGGGCGCCAGGTAGGACACCGTGCCCAGCACCGAGCCGGTCGTGTTGGTGGCCGTGCCCACGGCCCGGACCAGCCCGAAGTCGGCGACCTTGACCCAGCCGTCGTCGCCTATCAGGACGTTCTCCGGCTTCATGTCCCGGTGCACGAACCCGGCCCGGTGAGCGGCCCCCAGGGCGGCGAGCACCGGCTCCAGGATGTCCAGCGCGGCGCGCGGCTGGAGCGCGCCGCGCTCGCGCAGCACGTCACGGAGCGTGCAGCCCGCCACGTACTCCATGGCGAGGTACACGTACGGCCCGTCCGTGCCCTGGTCGAAGACGCCGACCACGTTGGGGTGCGAGAGCCGCGCGACGGACTTGGCCTCGCGGATGAACCGCTCCACGAACGTCGCGTCGGCCGCCAGGGCCGGGTGCATCACCTTCAGCGCGAGTTCCCGGTCCAGCCGGGTGTCGAGGGCCCGGTAGACCGTGGCCATGCCACCGACGGCGATGCGCGCGTCGACCCGGTAGCGGCCGTCGAGCGACTGGCCGACCAGCGGGTCGTGCAGGGTCGTATCCACCCGGCCGAGTCTACGAGCCCCCACCGGCACCCCTGTCGCCGCGTACCTGACACGGCTCCGGACCGCAGCACACCTGTGACACCCGGTCCCGGGGCCGGGCCTGGGCCGGTCGGCGGCCCGGCCCGGGGCGCCGGTCAGAACGCCGGCCGCTCCGGGTCCAGCACCGCCCGTCCCTCCACCGGGGACGACGCCTCGGCGAAGTGCCGGCGCGGGATGCGGCCCGCCCGGCGGGCCAGCCGGCCGGCCTCGACCGCGTGCCGCATCGCCTCAGCCATCAGCACCGGCTCCTGCGCCCGGGTGACCGCCGAGGCCAGCATCACCGCCGCGCACCCCAGCTCCATGGCCAGCGCCGCGTCGGACGCCGTCCCGGCGCCCGCGTCCAGGATCACCGGCACGCTCGCCCGCTCCACGATCAGCTGGAAGTTGTGCGGGTTGCGGATGCCCAGTCCGGACCCGATCGGCGAGCCCAGCGGCATGACCGCCGCGCACCCGGCGTCCTCCAGCTTCCGTGCCAGGACCGGGTCGTCGTTGGTGTACGGCAGCACGGTGAAGCCGTCGTCGACCAGGGTCTCGGCCGCGTCGAGCAGTTCGACCGGGTCCGGCAGGAGCGTGCGCTCGTCGGCGACGACCTCCAGCTTGATCCAGTCCGTACCCAGTGCCTCCCGCGCCAGGCGGGCGGTCAGCACCGCCTCGCCCGCGGTGAAGCAGCCGGCCGTGTTCGGCAGCACGCGGACGCCCAGCCGGTCCAGCACGGACAGCACCGAGCCTTGGACGGTCGGGTCGAGGCGGCGCATCGCCACGGTCGTCAGCTCGGTGCCGCTGGCGACGAGCGAGCGTTCCAGCACGTCGAGGCTGGGAGCTCCGCCCGTACCCATGATCAGCCGGGAGTCGAAGGTGGTCCCGGCGATGGTGAGACGGTCGTCGGCCACGGCTCAGCCCCCCTGGACCGCGGTGAGCACCTCGACCCGGTCGCCGTCACCGAGCAGCGTCCCGGCCCACTGGCCGCGCGGGACCACCGTCTCGTTGACGGCGGCGGCGACACCGGACGGCGCGGCGGTGAGGGTGGCGACCAGGGCGTCCAGGGTGACGGGCGCGGCGAGCTGCCGCGTCTCGCCGTTCACGGAGACGTTCATGACACTCCTGCGGGAGAGGAAGCGGGAGAAACGGGGGAGGAGGCGGGGGAAGGGACGGCGGCGGAGGTGAAGCGGGCCGGGCTGAACGCCCGGGCCTCCTCCGGCAGCTCGCCGGTGACCAGCAGTTCGGCCATGACGTCACCGGTGACGGGCGTCAGGAGCACCCCGTTGCGGTAATGGCCGGTCGCCAGGTGCAGCCCGGGCAGCGCGGACGGCCCCAGCAGCGGCGCGTTGTCGGGCGACCCGGGCCGCAGCCCCGCGCGGGTCTCGGTCAGCGGCAGCTCGGTGATGCCGGGCACCAGCTCATGGGCGTCGCGCAGCAGCTCGTACACCCCGCCGGCGGTGACCGTGGTGTCCCAGCCCAGCTCCTCGCTGGTGGCGCCCACGACCAGCTCGCCGTTCTCACGCGGCACCAGGTAGACGTGGCTGCCCCGGACGACGGCCCGGACGGTACGGCTCAGGAAGGGCGCGCGGAGGCGCGGCACCGTCAGCCGCAGCACCTGCCCCTTGACGGGCCGCACCGGCGGCAGCGCGCCGTCCGGGACGCCGCCGAGCCGACCGCTCAGGCTGCCCGCGGCGAGCACCACCTGGTCGGCGTGGAGCGCCGTGCCGTCCGCGAGCACCGCCCCCGCGGCCCGGTCCCGTACCACCGACAGCCGGTCCGCCCAGGCGCGCCGGAAGACCACACCGGCCCGCTCACAGGCCGTGACCAGGGCCGCCGCCAGCCGCCTGGGGTCCACCTGGTGATCGCCGTCCACCCGCAGCCCGCCGCGCACCCCGGGCGCCAGCATGGGTTCCAGCCGCCGGCACTCGCGGCCGGTCAGCCACTGTGAGTCCAGCCCTGAGCGCTGTTGCAGGGCGTGGAGTTCCCGCAGGTGGGCGCGGTCGTCGGCGTCCAGGGCGACGGCGAGCGTGCCGCACGCCCGGTAGCCGACGTCCAGCCCGGTGGCCTCCCGGAGCCCGGCGGCGAAGTCCGGGTAGCGGCGGGCGGAGGACAGGTTGAGCCCGAGCAGCGTCTGCTCGCCGTAGTGGAGCTCGGTGACCGCGGCGAGCATGCCGGCCGCCACCCGCGCGGCCCCGCCGCCCGGCTCGGGGTCGGCGACGGCGACCCGCAGCCCGCGCTGCGCCGCCCGCCAGGCCGTCACCAGGCCGATGATCCCGCCCCCGATGACGAGGACATCCGATCCTGTACGTGGATGCATGGGCGTCCAGCCCCTCCCTTCGCCGGCATGACCCGGATCAGGTTCGTACGGTCGGAGGCCGGCCAGCCTCCCTCTCAGCCCGGTGCGTCCGGGCTCCCGCGAGTGCTCTGCGGTGGCCAGACTAACCGACCCCCCACCACGCGGTAAGGGAGGCTTCACGGGTGGGGCGCGCGGCGGACGATCGGCTTCCTGACATCGCGTCACCTGCGTAAGGTGGCCGGGTGAGCGAGGAGCGGAACCAGCAGCAGCGGCGCGTCGTCATCGCCGGGGCGGGCATGGCGGGCGTGCAGACCGCCGTGGCCCTCCGGGAACAGGGCTTCACCGGCCCGGTGCTCCTGATCGGCGCGGAGCCGCACCAGCCCTACGACCGGCCACCGCTGTCCAAGGCGGTCCTGCTGGGTACGGCCGAGGGCTCGGCCTTCGACATCGACTTCGAGTCGCTCGACGTCGAGCTGCGCCTCGGGGTCGAGGTCACCGGCGTACGCGCCGAGGAGCACGAGGTGGACACCGGGGACGGGCCCGTCCCCTACGACGTCCTGGTCGTCGCCACCGGCGCCCGGCCCGTCGCGCTGCCCGGCTCCGACGGCGTGCCCGGGGTCCACCTGCTGCGCACCCTGGACGACGCCGAGCGGCTCCGGCCGGTCCTGGCGGAGCGGCACGACATCGTGGTGGTCGGCGCCGGCTGGATCGGCGCCGAGTTCACCACCGCCGCCCGGGAGGCGGGGTGCGCGGTGACCGTGGTGGAGGCCGCCGACCTGCCGCTGGCCGGTGCCCTGCCCGCCGAGGTCGCCGCCCCGATGGCCGAGTGGTACCAGGAGAGCGGTGCCCAGCTCCTCACCCGCGCGCGGGTGGGCCACCTCGAACCGGGCGAGGTCGCCCTGGAGGACGGCCGGCTGCTGCCCGCCGACGCGGTGGTCGTCGGCATCGGAGCCAGGCCCGCCACCGACTGGCTGGCGGGGTCCGGCATCGAGCTGGGCTCGGACGGCGCGGTCACCGCCGACGAGCACCTGCGCACCTCGGTCCCCGATGTGTACGCCGTCGGCGACTGCGCCTCCTTCCCCTCCGCCCGGTACGGCGAGCGGCTGCTGGTGCACCACTGGGACAACGCCCTGCAGGGCCCGCGCACGGTCGCCGCAGGCATCGCGGGCGGGGCCCCGAGGCCCTATGACCCGGTGCCGTACTTCTGGTCCGAGCAGTTCGGCCGGTTCGTCCAGTACGCGGGGCACCACGCCGCGGCCGACACCCTGGTCCGGCGCGGCGACCCGGCCGGGGCCGCCTGGTCGGTGGCGTGGCTGCGCGAGGGCGCCCTGGTGGCGCTGCTCGCGGTGGGCCGCCCGCGCGACCTCGCGCAGGGGCGCAAGCTCATCGAGGCGGGCACGCCGCTGGACCCGGAGCGCGTCGCCGACCCCGCCGTACCGCTGAAAGGCGCCGTGCCGGCCTAGCCCGGCTACCGGCTGTCAGCGCGGGATGGCACGCTTGTCCCGTGACCGAGATTGACGCAAAGATCGATGCTCTCGTCCCCGCCTGGCTGCACCTCCCCGACATCGCCGAGATGCTCGGTATCGAGGTGACGCGTGTGCGGCAGCTGGTCAAGGAGGGCCAGCTGATCGCCGTGCGCCGCGGCGAGAACAGGACGCTCCAGGTGCCCGCCGCCTTCATCGGGGACGGCAAGGTCGTCAAGGGCCTGGCCGGGACCCTGACGCTCCTGAGGGACGACGGCTTCACCGACGAAGAGATGCTGGAGTGGCTCTTCACTCCCGACCCGACCCTGCCGGGCACGCCCGTGCAGGCGCTCAGCGAGAACCGCGGCACGGAGGTGAAGCGCCGCGCCCAGGCGCTCGCCGTCTGAGGCCCCGGCGCCCGGGCGCGCCGACGCACTGAAGACCGCCGACCACCACGCGGTGTGCGGCAGGACGCCGACCGCCGCGGTGTGCGGCGGAACACCGACACCAGGCGGTGCGCGGGCCGGGGGCGGGTGCGCCCGCCCGGCCGGTCCGCGCGCCGCCGCACCACGGGGGGAACACCTCATGTCCACCGCACATCCGCTCCTGTCCGACGCCCGGCTCTACCTGTGCACGGACGCCCGCAAGCGGCAGGGGGACCTGCCCGGGTTCCTCGACGCCGTTCTCGCTTCCGGCGTGGACATCGTGCAGCTCCGCGACAAGGGCATGGAGGCGGGCGAGGAGCTGGAGCACCTCGCGGTGTTCGCGGACGCCTGCCGCCGCCACGGCAAGCTGCTCGCCGTCAACGACCGGGCCGACGTGGCGCACGCCATCGGCTCGGACGTGCTGCACCTCGGCCAGGGGGACCTGCCGGTGCCGGCCGCCCGCGCGATCCTCGGTGACCAGGTGCTGGTGGGCCGCTCCACGCACGCCGAGGCGGAGGTGGACGCGGCGGTCGCCGAGCCGTGCGTCGACTACTTCTGCACCGGGCCCTGCTGGCCCACGCCCACCAAGCCGGGGCGGTACGCCCCCGGCCTCGGCCTGGTCCGGTACGCCGCGTCCCTGGCCCAGGACCGGCCCTGGTTCGCGATCGGCGGTATCGACGCCGGCAACCTCGACGAGGTGCTGGACGCCGGCGCCCGCCGGGTCGTCGTCGTCCGGGCGATCACGGAGGCCGACGACCCGGCCGCCGCCACGGCGGAGCTGAGCCGGCGCGTCCGCGAGCGTCCGTGAGGGACCGCGCGCGCCCGTACTGTCCACGACTGTCCGAGGGGTGGACAACAAGCCGACAAAAGCGAGCGAATCGCCCTGCTCCGGTTGGGTGACCGCCCCGGCGTGGCTAACCTGCGGGTATGGCCCTTGGCACAGCTTCCACCAGAACGGACCGCGCGCTCACCGTGCGCGAGCTGCTCGCGACCGGCAGGACGTCGTACTCGTTCGAGTTCTGGGCGCCCAAGACCGAGAAGGGCGAGCGCAACCTCTGGAACGCGCTGCGCCGGGTCGAGGCGGTGGCTCCCAGCTTCGTGTCCGTCACGTACGGAGCGGGCGGCTCCACGCGCGCCGGCACGGTCAAGGCCACCCAGCAGATCGCGGCCGACACCACGCTCACCCCGGTGGCGCACCTGACCGCGGTCAACCACACCGTCGCCGAACTGCGCAACATGATCGGCCAGTACGCCGACGCCGACATCAGGAACATCCTCGCGGTGCGCGGCGACCCGCCCGGCGACCCGATGGGCGAGTGGGTCCCGCACCCTCAGGGCGTCCGGTACGCCGCCGACCTGGTCCGGCTCATCAAGGAGTCGGGTGACTTCTGCGTCGGCGTCGCCGCCTTCCCGGAGATGCACCCGCGCTCCACCGACTGGGACACCGACGTCCGGCACTTCGTCGACAAGTGCCGCGCCGGCGCGGACTACGCGATCACCCAGATGTTCTTCTTCCCCGAGGACTACCTGCGGCTGCGGGACCGGGTGGCGGCCGAAGGCTGCGAGACGCCGATCATTCCCGAGGTCATGCCGGTCACCAGCGTCCGGCAGATCGAACGGTTCGCCGAGCTCAGCAACGCCCACTTCCCGCCCGGGCTGAAAGAGCGGATCCTCGCGGTCCAGGACGATCCGGCCGCTGTACGCTCCATTGGCATCGAGTACGCGACGGAGTTCTGCGCGCGGCTGCTGTCCGAGGGTGTCCCCGGCCTGCACTTCATCACGCTGAACAACTCCACGGCGACGCTCGAGATCTACGAGAATCTCGGACTGCACGCGCAGTCCTGACCGGCCCACCCGCCACAACCCCGGGGCGGCGGCCGTAGGAGAGGGGCGGGCATGGGCTGGACGGTCCTCTACATCGCGTTCGGTGTCGTCGCGCTGTGGCTGCTGGGCGAGGTGCTGCTGCAGTACAAGGCGCGGCTGCGGTGGCGGGTGCTGGCCTTCACGGGCTTCCTGGGCGTGGTGGTCGGCGTGCTGCTGCCCTCCGTGCTGGTGATCATCGTGGGCGCGCTGGCCTTCGCGGTCGGCCAGACCTACGTCACCCTCTCCTTCCGGCGCGGCTTCTCGACCGGCTGGGCGATCGGCGGCAGGCCAGGGGCCAGCCGCCGCCGCAGGTCCGGGGCGAAGCCGCCGGCCGGCGGCCCCGGTCCGGTGCTGGAGGTCTCCGGAATGGAGGACGGCGACACCGGCCCCGGACGTGACACGTCCTCGCCCGAGCGGCCGGCCGACGACGTCACGGCGGTCTACGAACCGCAGCCGCTGCCCGACGAGACCGGGCAGTACGGCGTTTACAACCCCGCCACCGCCGGCTTCCCGGCCCCGGAGCGGGACGGCGGGGCCGAGCGGCACAGCGCCCCGTACGACACCGCCGGCCCCTACGACGGCGGTAACTACGACACCACGTTCGGCGGCTACGCCCCGGCCGGCGGGGACGTGCCGGACGCCCACTCCGCCCCCTACGACTACGGCACCGGGGCCCCGCAGTACGCCGCGTACTCCGACCCTTACATCGGGACCAGTCCCGGCCCGCAGGGCTACGGCGGGTACGAGGGCCGGCAGCCGTACGCCGACCCCTACGCCCCCCAGTACGGCACGGACACGCCCCCCGGCGGGCTGTGGGTGCCGCAGCAGCGCGACAGCGAGCAGCAGGTGCCCCCGCCGCCCCAGGAACCCCCGGCGCCGTACGGCTACGACCCGGGGCCGGGCGACCAGTACCGCCACTGACGCCCCGCCGGCGAAGCCCTCGCGTCCGCAGGGCCGTCCCGCCGGTGGAGCCGTCCCGGCGCGCGGGCTACTGGGAGCCGCGGAAGTCCGGGCCCTCCACGATCAGCCCGGCGACCAGGGCCCCGGACATCCCGGCGTGCGCCGGTCCCCCTCCCGGATGCGCCCAGCCGCCCACGGCGTACAGCCCCGGCAGCCGGGTGGTGTTGGCCGGGTGCAGGTACCGCCCGCCGGCCCCCGCCAGTGACGGGGCGGCCACCGCGCCGCTCTCGGCGGGCGTGCGCACCTCCCGCCACAGCAGCCGCTCCTCCAGGTCCGGCACGGCCGCGCGCGCCACGTCGACCAGCACGTCCGCGTACCGCTCGCGCAGCCGCCCGTCCGTCCAGCCGGTCGTCCCGTCGCCGGTCGCAGCCACCGTCGCGGTGAGGGTCACCGCCTCGTGCCCGGGGTCCGGACGGGTCGCCGGGTCGTCCGGCCGCAGCACGGTGACCGTGGGCCGCCCGGCGGCGCGGCCGGCGAACACGGCCGCCGCCTCGGCCCGGGCGTCGGGGGCGTGGACCACCGTGCGGTGGGCGGCGTCCCCGGGGCGCGCCCCGCGCAGCGCCAGCAGCACGGTGAAGCGACCCGACCGCGCACCCGTCTGCGCTGCCACGTCCCCCTCACCCCGCAGGGCGTGCCCGGTCAGGCCCTCCGGGGCGGCACCCGCCACCACATGGTCCGCCTCGGCCACCGTGCCGTCGGCGAGCTCGACCCCGGCCGCGCGCCCGCCCTCGTCGAGGATCCGCACCACTTCGGCACCGAAGACGAACTCCACCCTCCGGGACACGCACCGTTCGTGGACGGCCCGGGCCAGGGCCCGCATCCCGCCCGCCACGTACCAGCTGCCGAAGGTCTGCTCCATGTACGGCAGCAGCGCGGCGGCGGCCGGGGCGTGCCGCGGATCCAGGCCGTAGGACAGCGCGTACCACTCCAGCAGGGCGGCCAGCCGGGGGTCGCCCAGCTCCCACGCGCCGATCTCGGACACCGTGCCTGCCCGGCGGGTGCGCAGCATCCGCCGCTGCTTGACCGCCGGATAGGGATCGCGGCGGAGCACCCGCCAGTCCGGCCGCAGCGGCTCCTCCAGCAGTGGCCGGCGCGAGCGGTCCCACGCGTCGCGGGCGCGGCCCAGGAAGTCGCCCCACCGCTCACCGGCGCCCGCGCCGATCGCCCCGTCCAGCGCGGCGACGACACCCGCCCGGGAGGCGTTCGGCAGGGACACGGCCGTCCCGTCGGCGAAGACGTGCCGGCTGGCCGGGTCCACCTGGCTCAGCTCGACGCACCGCTCCAGCGGCTCCCTGCCGGTCTTGACGAACAGGTCCCGGTAGACCGCCGGCAGGTGCAGCAGCCCCGGGCCGGTGTCGAAGGAGAAACCGTCGCGCTCGAACCGGCCGAGCGCGCCGCCGTACGTCGCCGCGCGCTCGTACACCGTCACCCGGTGGCCCGCCACCGCCAGCCGGGCAGCCGCCGCCATGGCGCCCATCCCGGCGCCGATCACCGCAATCCGTGCCATGTCAGCGACCTTATCCAGTTCCGCCGACAGCTCGGCGGGGCGGTCCTCCTCCCTGCCCGCCGCCGCCCGCCGCCGCCCGGTGGCGGGCCGCCGGCACGAGCGCGTGGGCACCGGTGCGGAGGCCTGAGTATGCGTACTCAGTGGCCAGGATGAGTAGGTGTGCGGATGGGTTTCCACCCGCCGGGACGGAAGAGTGGGGACCACGGAAAGGGCGCGGCGCCGGCACCGCCGGCACGGGGCGGCGGAACGGCACCGCGCACTTGCCGAACGGGGACGGGGGGAAGCACGCCGGTCCGACGAGGCTCGGGGGGATCGAGCCTCGCCGGACCGGCATTTCTCGTGGCGCTCCGGGCGGCCCGGCCGCCCGTGCCGGGTTCTTCCCCCCGGCGGTGGAACCGTCAGTAGCGTCCGCCCACCCGCCCGTGCAGCAGCCGGGACAGCGCCGCGTGCACGTCGTCGATGGACCGCTCCCGCTGGAACGCCTGCCAGTCCAGCGCCGCCACCAGCACCATTCCGACCAGTGCGGCGGCGGACAGCGGAATGTCGATCTCCTCGCTCAGCTCCCCGCTCGCCACGGCCTCCCGCAGCACCGTCTCCACGACGGCGACCGCCTCCTGGCGCACCACCAGGAGAGTGGACTGCCAGGCCCGGTTGGTGCGCCAGAGCTCGGCCACGTAGAGCTGGGTGAAGGCCGGGTAGCGGTCGATGAAGAGCAGACCCGCCCTGATCATCGCGTCCAGCGCCTCGACCCTGGTCCCGCCCCGCCGCTCGGTCTCGTCGGCGGCGTCGCGCAGGGAGGCGGTGAGCAGTCCGACCCCGTGCCGCAGCAACTCCTCGAAGAGCTCGGTCTTGCTCTTGAAGTTGTAGTACACGGTGCCCTTGGCCACCCCCGCGCGCTCGGCGATCTCGTCCACCGTCGTCGCCGAGAAGCCCTGCTCGGCGATGAGGGTCACGGCGGCCTCGTACAGCTTGGCGCGGGTGGCCCGCCGTCTGCTGCTCTGGGTGTCCATGGCGTCGATTCTCACAGGCTCAGCTCCGGGTGCAGGCGATCCAGCGTCCACACCTGCTTGCGGCGCGCGGAGACGGCCGTCAGCGCCAGCGCGCCCGCCGTGAAGGCGGCCAGCACCGCGCAGGCCTGCCACACCGGCCCCAGCCCGCCGCCGGTGATGAGGCGGCGCAGCGCCTCCACGACGTAGCTCATGGGCAGGAAGGGGTGGATGGCGTTGAAGAAGCCCGGGCTGGTCTGGACGGGGTACGTGCCGCCGGCCGAGGTCAGCTGGAGCATCAGCAGGGCCAGGACCAGGATCCGGCCGGCCGCGCCGAAGCGGGCGTTCAGCCACTGGATGATCGCGGCGAAACAGCACGTCACCAGGGCGAGGAAGGCCACCGTTCCGGCCGGGCGCGCCATCTCCAGCCCCAGACCCGGGGCCCAGTGCAGGACGGACATCAGCGCGCCGACCTGGAGGAGCCCGATGGCGGCCACCGGCAGCCAGCCGGCCAGCGCGATCCGCCAGGCGGACGCGCCGGCGGCGAGCGCCCGGCGGTTGAGCGGCTGGATCAACATGTACGCCACCATGGCCCCCACCCAGAGGGAGAGCGGGATGAAGTACGGGGCGAAACCCGTGCCGTAGTTGGGTGCCTTGTGCAGTGACTGGGAGGCGAGCTTGACCGGATCGGCCATCACCTCGGTACGGCGGTCGCGGTCCTGCTTGTCGTAGTCGGGAATCCTGCCGACCCCCTCGTTGAGCCCCGACGCCAGCTCCGTGGAGCCGTCGGCCAGCTTGAACAGGCCGCCGTCGAGCTCGCCGGCGCCCTTCTTGAGCTTGCCGACGCCCGTGTCGAGGTCCGTGGAACCGGCCCTGGCCGTGCCCAGACCGGTGTGCAGCCTGTCCGCGCCGTCGGCGACCTTGTGCGCGCCGGAGTTGAGCTCGTTGATCCTGGCGACGGCGTAGTCCACGTCCTCGTCCAGGCGGGGCGCCCGCTCGGCGAGGGTCTC
This sequence comes from Streptomyces sp. NPDC050856, assembly GCF_040653855.1. Lineage (NCBI taxonomy): Bacteria > Bacillati > Actinomycetota > Actinomycetes > Kitasatosporales > Streptomycetaceae > Streptomyces > Streptomyces sp. NPDC050856. Next base: position 104,444 of record NZ_JBFAGV010000017.1, read on the forward strand.
GGCCTGCTTCTTCAGGTCGGCCAGCCGCTCGTCCAGCTTCTTCAGGTCACCGTTGCTGTCCTCGGCCAGTTTGTGCAGGTCGTCGGCGACGAGCGCCACGTCGGCGGAGGTGACACTGGCCTGCTTCAGACCGGGGCAGAGCTTGGGGTCCGGCAGCGGGTTGTCCTCGCAGCGCTCCTGGTACTCGCCGGCCAGGAAGTCGGCGGCCTTGTGGGCCTTGTCCCGGGTGCCGGGCCCGTGCTTCACGATGAGCTTGAGGCTGTTGCGCGCGCCCTGCGCGCTGTCGGAGACCAGCCGGGCGGCGTCACCGATCTTCTTGCCGTTGTCCCTGAGGTACGGGCGTACCTTGCCGACCGCACCGTTGACCCGGTCGGCCAGCTGCTGGGTGCCGTTGGCGACCTGCCGGGAGCCGGTCTCCAGATCGGCGGCGCCCTTGTCGAGCTTCCTCAGACCGCCGGCCAGCTTGCCGCTGCCCTCCTTGGCGTCGGTGAGACCGTCCGCCAGGTCCTTGGAGCCCTTCTTCGCCCGGCCCACGCCGTCCTTCAGCTCATCGGCCCCTTGGGCGGCCTTCTCCGTGGCGTCGTGGATGTCGGAGAAGGAGATGAAGATCTTGTCCAGGAAGGAGCGGGACGACTTGGTCGAGGCGGCGGTCCGCACCTCGGCGAACACCGTCCGCGAGATCGTCCCCACGATGTAGTTGTTGGCGTCGTTGGTGCGCACCCGCAGCGCGCCGGTCTCCGGGGTGTCACCGGAGCTGGAGGCTATGCGCTCGCTGAAGTCCCCGGGCATGGTCAGCGAGAGGTAGTACGTGCCCTCCTCGACACCCCGGCGGGCCTCGGCGTCGCTCACCTCGTGCCACTCGAAGATCTTGCTGTCGCGCAGGTTCTTCGTGATGTCGTCGCCGGCGGTGATCCTCCTGCCGTCGGCCGTGGCGCCCCGGTCCTCGTTGACCAGCGCGACCGGAAGCTTCTCCAGCCGTCCGTACGGGTCCCAGAAGGACCACAGGTAGAGCGCGCCGTACAGCAGCGGCAGCAGCAGGATCGCGACGAGCGCGGCGCGCGGCAGCTTTCCCCTGCCGAACCGCCTCAGCTCAAGCGCGGCCAGTTTCGGCGAGCGCATCGGCCGCCCCCTCCTCGTTGGTACGGATGACGGTCGTGTTGCCCGGGCCCTCGCTGCACACGGCCAGCACGGTGGTCCCGCCGGCGGCGATCGACCGCAGCAGTGCCCAGGCCGCGGTGCGGTCGGCGTCGGAGAGCTTCATGTCCATGTCGTCGACGGCGAGCAGCCGGGGCCGGCCGACCAGCGCCAGCGCGACGGACAGGCGCAGCGACTCCAGCCGCTCCAGGTCCCGTACGGAGGTCCGCTCGCCCTTGGGCAGGGTCGCGAGATCCAGGCCCACGGTGGCCAGCGCGGCCTCGACCCGGGCCCGTGAGGCGGCGGCGCGCTCGGCGCGCGGACGCAGCAGGGCCAGCGGGGAACCGTCGAAGCGCCGCTGGAGCAGCGCCCGCTCCCGCAGGTGCTCGGCGACGGTGAACGCGGGGTCCAGCTCGTTGACGCCGGGTACCGGGCCCAGCCCGCTGATCCGGCGTACGGCGGCCATGCCGCGCGGCAGCCGGTGACCGCCCACCTCGGCGTACCCCTCGGTCGCCTTCATCCGGCCGGAGAGGGCCAGGAGCAGGCAGGTACGGCCGGAGCCGGAGGGTCCCTCGATGGTGACCAGCGACCCCGGCGCGGCGTCCACGGACACGCCGCGGAAGGTCCAGCCCCGGGGCCCCTTCATCCCGAAGCCCTCGGCGACGAGCGCCACCCCGTCCACGGTTGCGGTCGGCGCGCCCGGCTTGCTCGGCGCGGCCGGTGACGGAGAGCTCGGGTCGCTCGGTGAGGGCGCGCTCGGCGCGGCCGGTGACGGCGCGGTCGGTGGGCGGCCGGGCCCGGCGGTCCCCGCCTCCGGGCCGGACCCCCCGTCGCCGGTGCGAGGCCCGGCCGCTCCGGACCGATCGCCGTCCGTCGCGCCCCCGACCCGGTCCGGGGCGGTCGTGCCGGTGCCCGGCCCGGTCTCCCCGCCACGCGTGGCGTCGCCCGGCCGCTCGGTGGCACCGGCCGGCCCGGCTGCCCCGGGCCGCCCGGCGCCCCGCGGACCGGCCTCCGCCGGCCGCTCGGCGTTCTCGGCGTTCTCGGCGTCCTTGGCGTCCTTGGCGTCCTCGGCGCGCGGCGCGCCCCCGGCGCGGCGCGTCCTCCCGGACCTCCGCGCCTCCCCGGCGCGGGCCCCGCCCAGGGTTCGCTCCGCGGCACCGGGCCGTTCGCCGTCCCCGGCCCGCTCCGCGTCCCCGGGCCGTTCGGCGTGTGCCGGACTGTCGGGACTGTCCTGGCTGTCCACGGACCACCCACCCCCCAATTCTTTAGACTGACCAGTCAGTGCAAAAACTACTCGGATCCTGTGATCGGGGCAAAAGCGCAGGTGAGGCCCGATTGTCAGTGGCGGCCCGCACGATGGACACAGACGGCCATCGTGCCGTCACACGACGACAGGAGGTTCGTCATGGCCGGTTCCCGCACAGCAGCCGCACATCGCCGTCACGGCGAGGGCGACCCGGGTGACCCCCGGGCCGCCGACCGGGCCGCCGCGCCCGCCCCGGCCGGCCGGGGCAGCGACGTGCACCCCGTCCTGCGCCGCGCCTCCGCGCCGCCCGCCGCGCTCGACCTGCTCGCCCAGGCCCGCGCCGGGCTGGACGAGGCCGCCGACCTGGAGACTCCCAACGAGCGGTACGCCACCGCCCACCTGGCCGCCCTGCGCACCGCCGCCGCCGTGCTGGCCGCCCGGGGCAGGCCCGAGAACACGCCCCGTAAGCGCCAGCAGATCCGCAGTGCCTGGGACGTCCTGCCCGAGACGGCGCCCGAGCTGGCGGAGTGGAGCGCGCTGTTCGCCTCCGGCGCGGCCCGCAGGGCGCGGGCGGAGGCGGGCATAAGCGGCGCGGCCAGCGCCCGCGACGCCGACGACCTCATCCGCGACGTGACCGCGTTCCTGCGCCTGGTCGAGCGCCTGCTGGGTCTCCGGTCCGTACTGCCCCGGCCCCGGACGGGGAGGCCCGTGGGCAGTGAGCACAGCGGGTGACCGGGCACCGGCCACGAGGCCATAGGGTGGGAGCGATCGCAACCGTCGCCGAGGAGTCAACTGCCGTGTCGGACCCGCAGCGCCCCCGCGCCTCCCTCCGTACCGCCGTGGTGTGGGACGTTCTGGAGGACGCCCTCGACCGTCGGGTCAAGGCAACCGGCAAGGACAGCCTGGACGTCCTGGACACCGGCGGCGGCACCGGGAACTTCGCCGTACCCGTCGCCCGGCTCGGCCACCGCGTCACCGTGGTGGACCCCAGCCCCAACGCCCTGTTCGCGCTGGAGCGCAGGGCCGCCGAGGCCGGCGTCGCCGACCGGGTCCAGGGTGTCCAGGGCGATGTCCACGGTCTCTTCGACGTCGTCGAGCGCGGCGGCTACGACGTGGTGCTGTGCCACGGCGTGCTGGAGTACGTGGACGACCCCGCCGAGGGCGTGCGCAACGCCGTGGCCGCCCTGCGCCCGGGCGGCGCGCTCAGCCTGCTCGCCGCCGGGCTCGGCGGCGCCGTGCTGGCCCGCGCGCTCGCCGGCCACTTCACCGAGGCCCGTCACGCGCTGACCGACCCCACCGGCCGCTGGGGCGAGGGCGACCCGGTGCCGCGCCGTTTCACCGCCGAGCAGCTCACCGAGGTCGTCGCGGCGGCCGGCGTGGAGGTCGGCGCGGTGCACGGCGTCCGGGTCTTCGCCGATCTGGTCCCCGGTGTCCTGGTCGACACCGAGCCCGGCGCCCTGGACGCGCTGCTCAGGCTGGAGGCGGCCGCCGCCGAGCTGCCCGCCTTCCACGCGGTCGCCACCCAGCTGCACGTGCTGGGCGAAAAGCGCGGCTGACCCGGCCCACCGGGCTGATCAGCGGCGCAGCGGCAGACGGAGTACGTCACAGGCCCCCCGATCCCGCGCGGATCCCCGTATGATCGAGGGACACCATCCGGCATGACGGATCGGAGGACGGGGAATCAACGCCTCACCGGCCGAACCGGCATGGCGGCCCGATCGGTGAAATGGCACATGGGGCGGGTTTCACGGGGGCGATTCCCTGCCTATCCTTGAAAGGGCCGCATACCGGTCGCCCCGCGACCGACGACTAGGAGGACTCCGTGCCGCTCTCGGAGCACGAGCAGCGAATGCTCGAGCAGATGGAGCGAGCGCTGTACGCCGAAGATCCCAAGTTCGCGACAGCGCTTGAGGGAAGCGGGCTGCGTACGTACACCCGGCGACGGGTCTACCAGGCGGTCGCCGGCTTCCTGGTGGGTATCGCGCTCCTCATGGCCGGAATGGTCGCCCAGCAGATCTGGATCAGCGTGGTGGGCTTCCTCGTCATGCTCGGCTGCGCGGTACTGGCGGTCACCGGATGGCGCAAGGCGCCCAAACCCGGCGAGCAGCAGCAGGCCGTCACCGGCGCGGCTGCGGGAGGCCGCCGGCCCAGGCAGCGCCGCTCGATGATGGACCGGATCGAACAGCGGTGGCAGCGCCGCCGCGACGAACAGGGCCACTGAGCGCCGGCGCGACGAGCCGGCCGGCCGTGAGGCCGCCCCACTCTTCCGACACGGGTGAGGGGTGACCGCTTCCCAGCGGTCACCCCTCACCCGTGTCCGGTCAGACCGCCCGCCGGCCGCGCTGCCGGGACGGCCGGCGCACCGCGCCGGCCCACCGCTCCACGATCCGGCGCCGGCCCGCCGCCCACCGGCCCGTGACGGCAGCCCAGCGTTCGGCGCCGGCCCACAGCACCCGGACGGCCGAGCGCGGCACCAGCACCGCCCGCGCCCGGGCGGCCGGACCGCACGCCGCCCGCAGACCGGCCCGCACCCGGGCGGCGTCCTCGGCCAGCCCGGCGGCCGGGCGCGGCACCGGCGCGTACAGCACCTGCTCCACCGCACCGGCCACCCGGTGCGCGGCCTCGGCCGAGTCCCCCCGGAGCCCGCCCAGCCGGACGATCCGCTCGGCCGTTCCGCGCGGGGAGCGGGACTCGTCCGGCGCCACACCGTGGTCCCAGGCCGTGTCCACTACCTCCCGCCAGACCGCCAGCGTCCGGGCCGCCACGTCCCCGGCCGCACGCCCGCCCGGACCCAGCCGTCGGGCCCGTACCCGGGTGCGCCACAGCACCGGCAGCAGGGGCACCAGCAGGGCGGCCGCCCCGGCCAGGGCGACCAGCAGGACCGTTCCCGCCGGGGTACCCGGCTCGGTGGGCGGCGGCACGTCCAGCGCCGCCGGAGTGCCGCAGTCGCCCAGCCGCCGGGCCCGCGCCGGGCAGCCGTCGTCGGCCGACGGCTCCGCGGACGGCACCGGCTGGGCGCTCACCTCGGGCTGTGCCGGAGCGGTCGCGTCACTCGACGGGGCCTGCGCCCGGGCGTACTGCGGCACCGTGCCACGGGTGGGCGTCGGCTCGAACCGGGTCCACCCCACGCCCTCGAAGTACAGCTCGGGCCAGGCGTGGGCGTCGCGTATGCCGACCGACATGATCCCGTCGGCCTGCGGCGAGCCGGGCATGAAGCCGACCGCCACCCGCGCCGGGATGCCCAGCGTCCGGGCCATCGCCGCCATCGAGAAGGAGAAGTGGACGCAGAAGCCCTCCTTCTCCTTCAGGAACCGCGAGATGGCGGCCGCGCCCGTACCCGACGAGACGTCCGTGTCGTAGGTGAAACCGCCGTCCACGGAGAACCAGTCCTGGAGTTTGACGGCCCGCTCGTAGTCGCTCCCGGCGCCCCTGGTCACCTTCACGGCGGTGGCCCGCACATCGCCGGGCAGCGTGTCGGGCACCCTGGTGTACTCGCGCAGCAGCGGCCCGGGCGGTGCCGGCGAGCCGGCCAGCCGCTCGGCGGTCGGCTCCACCTGGAGGCTGGTCACCGTGTACCGCTTGCCCCGGGTGGTCTGCTCGCTGTCCCCGACGAGGGTCCGCCCGGCCGGTTCGTACCGCCAGCCGCCCTCGATCTCGACCTTGGTCGCCGGGAACGGCATCGGGAGGTACTTCTGCTCGTACGAACCGGCCGCCGAGATCCTCGTCGTCACCGGGCTCGCGCTGACGCCCTCGCGCAGCCCGTCCGGACGCGGCAGCTCCTCCGGCACGTCCTGCACGCGGCGTTCGGAGGACTTCCAGGACGTGCCGTCGAACTGGTCCAGCGCCACCAGCCGCAGGTACTGGCCGGAGGTGTCCTGGGCGGTCGTGCGGTAGCGCAGCACCTCCCGGTCCTCGGGCTGGTTCAGGTTGTCCTGGAGCGACACCAGGGGGTTCACCGCGGAAATGGTGCCGCCGCCCTGGCCGCCGCCGACCTGGCCGTTCAGCAGGCCGCCGCCGAGTGAGGGCAGCACCGCCGGTACCGCCAGGGCGATGCCCAGGGCCACCGCGCCGATCCGGCGGCCGGTCCGCACCGGGGCCGTCGCCGCGCCGCCCGGGGCCCCGGACACGCCGGCGCCCCGGGACGGCGGCGCGCCACCGAAGACCCGCCCCCACCGGGAGAGCCGGTCGCGGCCCTCGGCCAGCAGGAGCAGCAGGTAGCCCGAGGCGGCCAGCAGGAACCACAGCCAGCCCGCTCCTCCGCCGGACAGCCCCGCGGCCACCGAGTACAGCGCGAGCAGCGGCAGCCCGGCCGGCGCCGCGCTGCGGAAGGTCACCGCCAGCGTGTCCACCACCAGCCCGATCAGCAGTACGCCGCCGACCAGCATCAGCCGGATGCCGTCGGTGGCCGGCGCGGGAATCGCGTACCGCCCCACGTCCTCGGCGCCCGCGGTCAGCAGCGCGCCGAACCGCTGGAAGACCTCCGGACCCGGCAGCAGCCCGGCCACCGCTCGCTCGCCGGCGAACACCGCCGTCAGGGCCACCAGGGTCACCGCGGCCTGCGCCAGCACGGTCAGCGGCCTGGCCGGCGCCACCCGCCGCACCAGCTCGCCCACCCCGCTCTGGACCGCCAGCAGCAGTGCCGCCTGCACGATCCAGGTGACCGGGTCGACCAGCGGCAGCAGCGCGCCGGACGCCATCAGCGTGGCGGCCCAGGCGCACAGCGCCAGCCTGCCGCGACCACTCATGACCAACCCCCTGAGACCCTGGACATCCCGGACTCCGCCGCCCCGCCGGGCGACCCCGGCCGGTCGCCGTCGGGCGCGCCCGGCCCGGTACCGGCCTGGCCCGCCGATCGCCACAGCTCACCGAGCGAGGCCCCCGGCGCCACGGCCGTAACGGTCCACCCCGCCTCGCGCAGCGACCGCACCCCGTCCCGGTACGCACCGGCCGCCGGCACGTCGTCGTCGGCCGGCCAGTGGACACCGTCCAGCACGAAGGCGACGGCGGCGCCGGCGCGCTGCCGCATCCGGGCGGCCACCGCGGCCTGCTCCCGGTCCAGGTCGCCGAAGAAGGCCACCAGCAGCCCTTCCTTGCCACCCCGCAGCGCCTCGTACGCGGCCGAGAGCCCCGTCGCGTCGGAATGGTCGACCACCGCGAGCGCGTCCATCATCAGTCCCGCCGCGCCCGCTGAGTCCTGCGCCGGACCGGTGAAGCCGTCGGTGCCCTCGCCGGGCAGCACGCTCCCGGTGTCCGTCAGCAACCGCACCGCGTAACCCCGCTCCAGCATGTGCGTCAGTACCGAGGCCGCGCCCGACACCGCCCACTCGAAGGCCGAGCCGGGGCCCGTACCGCCCCGGTAGGCCGAGTACCGGGTGTCGAGCAGCACCGTGCACCTGGCGCGCTGCGGCTGCTCCTCGCGCCGCACCATCAGCTCGCCGTGGCGCGCCGTGGAGCGCCAGTGCACCCGGCGCAGGTCGTCGCCGTACCGGTAGCCGCGCGGGATGACATCGTCCTCGCCGGCCAGCGCCTGGGAACGCTGCCGCCCCTCGCCGTCCCCCGGGGACTCGCCCGCCGACCGCACCGGCGGCAGCGGCTCGGTGCGCGGGACGACCGTGAGGGTGTCGCGGGCGCCGAACGAGCGGGTCAGCTCGCACATGCCGAACGGGTCGGTCAGCCGCAGTTGGAGCGGGCCCAGCGGATAGCGTCCGCGCAGGTCCGAGCGGATCCGGTAGGACACCTCGCGCACGCCGTCCGCCTCCACCCGGTCCAGCACGAACCGGGGGCGCGGCCCCAGGACGTACGGCACGTGGTCCTGGAGCATCAGCAGCCCGGTGGACAGCCGCGAGACGTTCTCGATCCGCAGGTGGACGCGCGCCTCGGCCCCGGCGGTCACCCGCCGAGGCGTCAGCCGCCTGCTGCCCGCGACCCGGTGACGGGTGCGGTACAGCACCACCACGCACACCAGCGGCAGCACCGCCAGCAGCAGTCCGACCCGCAGCAGGTCGCCCTGGCCCAGGACGTAGGCGCAGGCCGCCGCCGCGACTCCGGCCGCGAGGAAGGACCGGCCCCGGGTGGTCAGCCCCCCGAGGGCGGCCCGTATCCCGCCCCGGCCCTCGATCGGCGGGGCGGCGGGGCCCCCGGCCGCCATCACAGCCGCCGGATGCCGGCCTGCTGCTGGCCGTAGAGCGGAGGAAGGGGCCGGCCGACGGGCGGGGCGGCCGTCGGCACGGGCGTGCGCTGCAGGATCTCCCGTACGACCTGCTCCGAGGTGCGCCGGTTCAGCTGGGCCTGCGCGGTCGGCAGCAGCCGGTGCGCCAGCACCGCGACGGCCAGGGCCTGGACGTCGTCGGGCAGCGCGTACTCACGGCCGTGCAGCGCCGCGGACGCCTTCGCCGCCCGCAACAGGTGCAGGGTGGCGCGCGGCGAGGCGCCGAGCCTGAGATCGGGGTGGGTGCGGGTGGCCCCGACCAGCTCCACGGCGTACCGCCGGACCGCTTCGGAGACGTGGACCGCGCGGACCGCGTCGACCAGCTTGACGATGTCGTGCGCGTGCGCCACCGGCTGGAGATCGTCCAGCGGTGAGGGGCCGCCGTGCGTGTCCAGCATCCGCAGCTCCGCCTCGGGGCTCGGGTAACCGATCGAGACCCGGGCCATGAAGCGGTCCCGCTGAGCCTCGGGCAGCGGGTAGGTGCCCTCCATCTCCACCGGGTTCTGGGTGGCCACCACCATGAAGGGACTGGGCAGTTCGTACGACTGCCCGTCGACGGTGACCTGTCGCTCCTCCATCGACTCCAGCAGCGCCGACTGGGTCTTGGGCGAGGCGCGGTTGATCTCGTCGCCGATCACGATCTGCGCGAAGATCGCGCCCGGCTTGAACTCGAAGTCACGTCGCTGCTGGTCGTAGATCGACACGCCGGTGATGTCCGACGGCAGCAGGTCGGGCGTGAACTGGATACGCCGCACCGAGCAGTCGATGGACCGTGCCAGCGCCTTGGCCAGCATGGTCTTGCCGACGCCGGGGACATCCTCGATCAGGAGGTGTCCCTCGGCGAGCAGCACGGTCAGCGAAAGCCGTACGACCTCAGGCTTGCCCTCGATCACACCCTCCACCGACCCGCGGACACGCTCCGCTGTGGCGGTCAGGTCTGTGAGGCTCGCTCGATCGTCATAGGTCGTCACCCGGCCCTCCTCGGCCCGTTCCATGGGCCGATGCGGCTGAACGGCCCGGCCCACCCTGAAACACGGACACCGTCTCCGAACCATTCAGGGAGGGTGCCGCTCCCGGCATTCTTGTTGGCGTTGACCGTTCGTGTCACTCGGCTGTGGACAACTGCGCGCGATATGTCGGGGGTTGACATGATTCGGGCGGTCCAGCCTGTGGCGACAGCCGGAGAAGGCGCCGGGAAACACCGGCGGACGCGGTGGAATCCCCGTGGAATCCCCGCGGGACCCCGGAGAGCCGCCGGGCGCCACCGAAGCGGGGAGCGCCCGGCGGACCGGGGGGCGGCGCTCAGGAGATCGGGTCGACCTCGCGCAGCAGGCCCGTCCTGACGTCGAAGACGAAACCCCGCACGTCGTCGGTGTGCAGCAGGAACGGCGACGTGCGCACCCGCTGCATGGACTGCCGTACGTCCTGCTCGACGTCCCGGAACGACTCCACGGCCCACGGCGGACGCTGCCCGACCTCGCGCTCCAGGTCGTGCCGGAAGTCCTCGGTGAGGGTCTCCAGGCCGCAGCCCGTGTGGTGCACCAGCACCACGCTGCGGGTGCCCAGCGCCCGCTGGCTGATGGTCAGCGACCGGATCACGTCGTCGGTGACCACGCCGCCCGCGTTGCGGATCGTGTGGCAGTCACCCAGGTGCAGACCGAGCGCGGCGTGCAGGTCGAGGCGGGCGTCCATGCACGCCACCACGGCGACCTGGAGCACCGGCCGGGCGTCCATGCCGGGGTCCGCGAAGCCGGCGGCGTAGGTCCTGTTGGCCTCGACGAGGCGGTCGGTGACGGTATTGCCGGCGTTTCCGGCGTTTCCGGCGTTTCCGGCGTTTCCGGTGGTGTCGGCGGTGTCGGCGCGCGTCGCGCTGCTCGGGGAGTGGGCGTGAGTCGACATGGCAACGACGTTAATGCTCACCGCGGGCCGAGGCGTGCTGTGACATGGGACAAAGGGCGTCAACGAGACCTGGTGTGAGACAACCCACACGAGTGGGTGTCCGCGGCCGTACGGGTGGGGCGACCGCGCTCGGCCCCGCCGGGCGGACGCCCGTGCGACGCGCTGCCTGGTTGATTGACCGGGCGGGGCGGTGGACTAAAGTGACGCGAAGTTCACGGAGACATTGAGCGATTTCCGCAGTTTCTCCTCCGCGTGTGCGGCGGTACGTACGGCTCGGCCTCCTCCCGCTCGCCGGTCGGCCGACACCGTTTCCCGGCACCGGCGGACCTCCCCTTCCTCGGGGGCACCTCCCGGCGCCACCGGGCGAGGGTGGGACCGGCAGTACGTACGGCCGCGCCGGACCTGAGAGGGCGCATGAGCGAGCGCAGCGAGCGAAACGGGCCAAGGTGCGCCTCCGGCGAGCGCCGGCCCCGGTACGGCGAGGACCGCGCATGAGCGAGACCCGTCACGTCCCGGTGATGCTCCGGCGGTGCCTGGACATGCTGGCGCCCGCGCTGACCCCGCCGGCCGGAGCCTCCCCCGCAGCGGGTGAGGGCCCGGTGGTGGTCGACTGCACCCTCGGCCTCGGCGGCCACAGCGAGGCGCTGCTCACCCGGTTCCCCGAGGCCCGGCTGATCGCGCTGGACCGGGACAAGGAGGCGCTGCGGCTGTCCGGCGAGCGGCTCGCCCGGTTCGGCGACCGCGCCACCCTGGTGCACGCCGTCTACGACGAGCTGCCCGAGGTACTGGACCGGCTGTCGGTGCCCCGCGTCCAGGGGATCCTGTTCGACCTCGGGGTCTCCTCCATGCAGCTGGACGAGGCCGACCGCGGGTTCGCCTACGCCCAGGACGCACCGCTCGACATGCGCATGGACCAGACCACCGGCATCAGCGCCGCCGAGGTGCTCAACACCTACCCGCCCGGCGAGCTGGTGCGGATCCTGCGCGCCTACGGCGAGGAGAAGCAGGCCAAGCGGATCGTGGCGGCGGTGGTGCGGGAGCGCGAGAAGGAACCGTTCACCAACAGCGCCCGGCTGGTCGAGCTCATCCGCGACGCCCTGCCGCAGGCCGCCAAGCGGACCGGCGGCAACCCCGCCAAGCGGACCTTCCAGGCCCTGCGCATCGAGGTCAACGGCGAACTGACCGTCCTGGAGCGGGCCGTCCCGGCCGCCGTGCGGGCCCTCGCCGTCGGCGGGCGGATCGCGGTCCTGTCGTACCACTCGCTGGAGGACCGGCTGGTCAAGCAGGTCTTCGCGGCGGGCGCCGCCACCACGGCGCCGCCCGGCCTGCCCGTCGTGCCCGAGCGCTACCAGCCCAGGCTCAAGCTGCTGACCCGCGGTGCCGAACTTCCCACCGAGGAGGAGATCGCCGAGAACCGCCGCGCCGCCCCGGCCCGGCTGCGGGGCGCGGAACGGATCAGGGAGGACAACCCGTGACCCACGGCCGCCGTGTGAGCCGGCCGAGCGGCGGGGCGAACCAGGAGGAGCGGTGACCAAGGCGGGTCCCCTGAAGGGGCGGGCGGCACGGCTCGCCCGGCTGATGCCGTCCGGGCCCAGTACGGCGGCCCGCACCCCCTTCGTCCTGCTGGTCGTGCTCCTCCTGGGCGGCGGCCTGATCATCCTGCTGCTCCTCAACTCCTCCCTCAACCAGGGCTCCTTCCAGCTCAGCGAGCTCAAGAAGAGGACCACCGAACTCACCGACGAGGAGCAGGAGCTCCAGCGCGACGTGGACGCGTACTCCGCCCCCGACGCGCTGGAGCGCCGCGCCCGTGAGCTGGGCATGGTGCCCGGCGGCAGCCCCGCCTTCCTGGGCCCGGACGGCAAGGTCCGGGGCGTGCCCAGCAAGGCCGGGGCGCAGCCCGACGGCCTGCCCGCAGCCCCGACGACCCCCGGCAGGTGACGCAGTGCCCCCCACGCAGCCCCCGCGCCGGCGGGTGCCAGGACCCGCCCGCCCGGCCCACCCCGCGCGGCCCTCGCCGCGCCGCCCGCGCCAGGTGCCCAGGTCCCCCGCCGGGGGCCGCACCATCCGGCTCGGCAGCCCCCGCCCCCGGCTCCGGCTGGTCAGCCTCGGCCTGACGCTGGTCATGCTGGCGTTCGTGGTACGGCTGCTCCAGGTGCAGGCCGTCGACGCCGACGCCTACGCCGCCAGGGCGGAGAAGAACCGCTACCTGAGCCACAAGCTGACCGCCGAGCGCGGCGAGATCACCGACCGCGCCGGGATCGCCCTGGCCACCAGCGTCGACGCCTACGACATCACCGCCGACCCGAAGATGTTCACCCCCGGCGAGAGCAGAACGCCCGACGCGCCCGAGCAGGCCGCGGCCCTCCTCGCGCCCATCCTCGGCGCGGACCCCGCCGAACTGGTCAGGAAGCTCAAGGCGCCCAAGTCGCGCTACACCCTGCTGGCCCGCCGCCAGACACCGCAGGTCTGGAACCAGATCAAGGACCTGAAGAACGTCTTCGCCGAGAAGGCGCGCGCCGAGAAGGCCAAGGGCGGCCCCGGTGTCAGCGTGCTCGCCGGCGTGTTCAACGAGCCGAGCAGCAAGCGCGTTTACCCCAACGGCACCCTCGCCGCCGGGATACTGGGCTACGTCAACACCGACGGCCGCGGCGGGGGCGGCCTGGAGTCCATGCTGGACAAGGAACTGGCCGGCAAGGACGGCCAGATCACCTACGCCCAGTCCGGCGGGCGCCGGGTGCCCACGGCGGGTGCCCGCGAGACACCGGCCGTCCCCGGCTCCGACATCGAGCTCACCATCGACCGGGACATCCAGTGGGCCGCCCAGCAGGCCATCACCCAGCAGGTGGAGCAGTCCAGGGCGGACCGGGGCTATGTGATAGTGCAGGACGCCCGGACCGGCGAGGTGCTGGCCATGGCCAACGCCCCCGGCTTCGACCCCAACGACCTGTCCCGGGCCGACTCCGCCGCGATGGGCAACGCCGCCCTCCAGGACGCCTACGAGCCCGGGTCCACCAGCAAGGTGATGTCGATGGCCGCCGTCCTGGAGGAGGGCGTCGCCACCCCGGGCACCCATGTGGTCGTCCCCAACCGGCTGCACCGCGGCGACCGGCTGTTCAAGGACGACATCGACCACCCCACCTGGTACCTGACGCTCAACGGCGTGCTGGCCAAGTCGAGCAACATCGGCACCATCCTGGCCACCGGCCAGCTCGGCGCCACCCAGGAGGAGGCCAACCAGGTCCTCCACTCCTACCTGCGCAAGTTCGGCCTCGGCCGGCCCAGCGGGCTCGGCTATCCGGGGGAGACCTCCGGCATCCTCGCCAAGCCGGAGGACTGGTCGACCTCCCAGCAGTACACGATCCCGTTCGGCCAGGGACTGTCCCTCAACGCCATGCAGGCGGCGTCCGTCTACTCGACCATCGCCAACGGCGGCGTCCGTGTCGAACCCACCCTGGTGCGCGGCGTCAAGGGGCCGGACGGGCGTTTCACGCCGGCGCCCGCGCCCAAGCAGACCCGGGTCGTCAGCGAGAGGACCGCCAGGACCCTGGCCACCATGCTGGAGTCCGTCGTCGGCAACGAGGAAGGCACCGGAACCAAGGCCGCCATCCCCGGTTACCGCGTCGCCGGCAAGACCGGCACCGCCAACCGCGTCGACCCGCAACTCGGCCGCTACAAGGGCTACACCGCCTCCTTCGCCGGCTTCGCGCCCGCCGACAAGCCACGGGTCACCGTGTACTGCGCCATCCAGAACCCCACCAGTGGCAGCTACTTCGGCGGCCAGATCTGCGGGCCCATCTACAAGAAGGTGATGGAGTTCGCCCTGAAGACCCTGCAAGTCCCCCCGACCGGGGCCGAACCCGCACGCCTGCCGGTCACCTTCGAACCCGGCGAGTGAGCCGACGGGAGCACCCAGTGACAACCATCACCCCCGATCCCGGGAACCGTTCCGGCGCGTCCCGCGCAGCCGTCCCGGGGGCGGCCTCATTTAGCCCGATCGCGGGTACGCCCGGTACGCTCACCGCCGTGCCACACGCTGATCAGTCCCGAACCCCCCAGCAGGACGCCCCCGTGACGTACCCGGGAGCGCCCCGCCCGGTCCAGGTCCGCCCCACACCCCTGGGCGAGCTGGCCGCCCGGCTGGGGACCCCGTCCCCGGGCGCGGGGGAGGTGACCGGGATCACCCATGACTCCCGGGCGGTGCGCCCCGGGGACGTGTACGCCGCCCTGCCGGGCGCCCGCTTCCACGGCGCCGACTTCGCGCCCCAGGCCGCCGCGCTGGGCGCCACCGCGATCCTCACCGACCCGGCGGGCGCCGAACGCGCCGCCGCGACCGGCCTGCCGGTCCTGGTCACCGAGGACCCGCGCGGCCGGATGGGCGGCCTCGCCGCCGAGATCTACGGACAGCCCGGCGAGGGCATGCTGCGGATCGGCATCACCGGAACGTCCGGCAAGACCACCACGGCCTACCTGGTCGAGGGGGGCCTGCGAGCGGCCGGCCACAGCACCGGGCTGATCGGCACGGTCGAGACGCGCATCGGCGACGAGCGCATCAAGTCCGAGCGCACCACCCCCGAGGCCACCGACCTCCAGGCGCTGTTCGCCGTCATGCGGGAGCGCGGCGTCGAGTCGGTCGCCATGGAGGTGTCCAGCCACGCCCTGGTGCTCGGCCGGGTCGACGGCTGCGTCTTCGACGTCGCCGTCTTCAACAACCTCAGCCCGGAGCACATGGAGTTCCACTCCGGCATGGAGGACTACTTCCAGGCCAAGGCCCAGTTGTTCACACCCCGCCGCTCGCGGCGCGGAGTGGTCAACTTCGACGACGAGTACGGCCGGAGGCTGGTCAAGGAGGCGTCCGTCCCGGTCGTCACCTTCTCCGCCGAGGGCGACCGAGACGCCGACTGGTACGCCCAGGACGTGGAGATCGGCCCGCTGGGCAGCACCTTCACGATCCTGGGCCCCCAGGGCGAGCGGGTCAGCGCCCGGGCCCCGCTGCCCGGCCCGTTCAACGTCGCCAACACCCTCGCCGCGGTCGTCGTCCTCGCCGTCGCCGGCGTCGACCCGCAGACCGCCGCCGACGGCGTCGCCGCCGTCCCGGGCGTGCCCGGCCGCCTGGAGCGCGTGGACGCCGGCCAGCCCTACCTGGCGGTCGTCGACTACGCCCACAAGACCGACGCCGTGGAATCCGTGCTGCGCTCGCTGCGCAAGGTCACCGAGGGCAGGCTGCACATCGTGCTCGGCTGCGGCGGCGACCGGGACGTGACCAAGCGCGGCCCGATGGGGGCCGCCGCGGCCCGGCTGGCCGACACCGCCGTACTCACCTCGGACAACCCCCGTTCCGAGGACCCGCTGGCCATCCTCGCCGCCATGCTGGCGGGTGCCGCCGAGGTGCCGGTCCACGAGCGCGGTGATGTGATCGTGGACGCCGACCGGGCCTCCGCCATCGCCGCGGCCGTGGCCCGCGCCGAGCCCGGTGACACCGTGCTCGTCGCGGGCAAGGGCCACGAGCAGGGCCAGGACATCGCCGGGGTGATCCGCCCCTTCGACGACCGCCAGGTCCTGCGGACGGCCATCCTCTCGACCCGTGACCAGTCAGGGATGAAGCAGTGATCGCCCTCTCTCTCGCCGAGATCGCCGAAATCGTCGGCGGACAGTCGTACGACATACCGGATCCGGCCGTCCAGGTCACCGGACCCGTCGTCCGGGACTCCCGCGAGATCCAGCCAGGCAGCCTGTTCGTCGCCTTCGTGGGCGAGCGCGTCGACGGCCACGACTACGCGCGGGGCGCCATCGACGCCGGCGCGGTGGCCGTTCTCGCCACCCGCCCCGTCGGCGTGCCTGCCGTCGTCGTGGACGACGTCCAGAGGGCCCTGGGCCGGCTGGCCCGCACCGTCGTCGAACGGCTCGGCACCCAGGTCGTCGCGCTGACCGGCTCGGCCGGAAAGACCAGCACCAAGGACCTGATCGCGCAGGTGCTCCAGCGCAAGGCCCCCACCGTCTGGACGCCCGGCTCCCTCAACAACGAGATCGGCCTGCCCCTGACGGCGCTGAGCGCCACCGAGGAGACCGAGCACCTCGTCCTGGAGATGGGAGCGCGCGGAATCGGCCATATCCGCTACCTCACCGAGCTGACCCCGCCCCGGATCGGTCTCGTCCTGAACGTCGGCTCCGCCCACATCGGCGAGTTCGGCGGACGTGAGCAGATCGCCCAGGCCAAGGGCGAGCTCGTGGAGGCCCTCCCGGCCGACGGCGTGGCCGTGCTCAACGCGGACGACCCCCTGGTACGGGCCATGAGCAGCCGCACCCGCGCGCGCGTGCTCCTGTTCGGCGAGGCCGCCGAGGCCGCCGTACGGGCCGAGAATGTCCGGCTCACGGAGAGCGGACAACCCGCTTTCAGGCTTCACACACCCACCGGGTGCAGCGACGTGACCTTGCGCCTGTACGGTGAGCACCACGTGTCGAACGCGCTCGCCGCGGCCGCCGTCGCCCATGAGCTGGGCATGTCCGTCGACGAGATCGCCACCGCGCTCTCCGAGGCGGGCACCCTCTCCCGCTGGCGCATGGAGGTCACCGAGCGTCCGGACGGTGTGACGATCGTCAACGACGCCTACAACGCCAACCCCGAGTCCATGCGGGCCGCCCTGCGCGCGCTCGCGGCCATGGGCAAAGCCTCACGGGCTGAGGGGGGACGGACGTGGGCGGTGCTCGGCCAGATGGCCGAGCTCGGCGACGAGTCGCTGGCCGAGCACGACGCGGTCGGACGGCTCGCCGTCCGGCTCAACGTCAGCAAGCTCGTCGCAGTCGGGGGCAGGGAAGCGTCCTGGCTGCAACTGGGCGCATATAACGAGGGTTCGTGGGGTGAGGAGTCGGTGCACGTGTCCGACGCGCGGGCGGCGATCGACCTGTTGCGCAGTGAGTTGCGCCCGGGAGACGTCGTGCTGGTGAAGGCATCCAGGTCGGTCGGGCTCGAGCGGGTCGCCCAGGCACTGCTCGAGAACACCGCCGAGGGTAGGGGCATCCCCGCCGGAGGTAGCGGAAAGGTTGCCGGCCGATGAGGCAGATCCTCTTCGCGGGGGCCATCGGGCTCTTCCTGACCCTGATCGGTACGCCGCTGCTGATCAAGCTCCTGGCCCGCAAGGGATACGGGCAGTTCATCCGGGACGACGGCCCGCGCACCCACGGCAGCAAGAAGGGCACGCCCACCATGGGCGGCATCTCCTTCATCCTGGCCACGCTCATCGCCTACGCCCTGGCCAAGGTCATCACCGGTGAGGACCCCACCTACTCGGGTGTGCTGGTGCTCTTCCTGATGGCCGGCATGGGCCTGGTGGGCTTCCTGGACGACTACATCAAGATCGTCAAGCAGCGTTCGCTGGGCCTGCGGGCCAAGGCCAAGATGGCCGGCCAGCTGATCGTCGGCATCGCCTTCGCCGTGCTGGCCCTGCAGTTCGCGGACAAGCGGGGCAACACCCCCGCCTCCACCAAGCTGTCGTTCATCACCGACTTCGGCTGGACGATCGGCCCGGTGCTGTTCGTGGTGTGGGCGCTGTTCATGATCCTGGCGATGTCCAACGGCGTGAACCTGACCGACGGTCTGGACGGCCTGGCCACCGGCGCCTCGGTGATGGTCTTCGGCGCGTACACCTTCATCGGCCTGTGGCAGTTCCAGGAGTCGTGCGCCAACGCGCTGACCCTGACCAACCCCAACGCCTGCTTCGAGGTGCGCGACCCGCTCGACCTGGCCGTCGTCGCCTCCGCGCTGATGGGCGCCTGTTTCGGCTTCCTGTGGTGGAACA
The DNA here is from genome assembly GCF_040653855.1 of Streptomyces sp. NPDC050856. Taxonomy (NCBI): domain Bacteria; kingdom Bacillati; phylum Actinomycetota; class Actinomycetes; order Kitasatosporales; family Streptomycetaceae; genus Streptomyces; species Streptomyces sp. NPDC050856. Next base: position 122,724 of record NZ_JBFAGV010000017.1, read on the forward strand.
CCTCCCCCGCCAAGATCTTCATGGGTGACACCGGTTCGCTCGCCCTCGGCGGCGCGCTGGCGGGCCTGGCGATCTGCTCCCGCACCGAGCTGCTGCTCGCGCTGCTGGGCGGCCTGTTCGTCCTGATCACCATGTCGGTGGTCATCCAGGTCGGGTCCTTCAAGATGACCGGCAAGCGGGTCTTCCGGATGGCACCCCTCCAGCACCACTTCGAACTCAAGGGGTGGTCCGAGGTCCTGGTGGTGGTCCGGTTCTGGATCATCCAGGGCATGTGCGTCATCGTGGGCCTGGGGCTCTTCTACGCGGGATGGGCAGCCGACAAGTGAGTACCACCTGGCAGGGCAGGAAGGTCACCGTCGCCGGGCTGGGCGTGAGCGGCATCCCCGCCGCCCGCGTCCTGCACGGCCTGGGCGCGGTCGTCACGGTCGTCAACGACGGCGCCGACGAGCGCTCCCGCGCCCAGGCGGCCCAGCTGGAGGCGGAGGGCATCACCGTCCGCCTCGGCGACGGCGCCACCCTGCCGGAGGGCACCGAACTGGTCGTCACCACGCCCGGCTGGCAGCCCGACAAGCCGCTGTTCGCCGCGGCGGCCGAGGCCGGCGTGGAGGTGTGGGGCGACGTGGAGCTCGCGTGGCGGCTGCGCGGGCCGGACGCCGCCCCCTGGCTCGCGGTCACCGGCACCAACGGCAAGACCACCACCGTACGGATGCTCGCCTCCATCCTGGAGGCGGCCGGCCTGAGGACGGCGGCCGTCGGCAACATCGGCGTCTCCCTCCTCGACGCGGTGCTCGGCGAGGAGGAGTACGACGTCCTGGCCGTCGAGCTGTCCAGCTACCAGCTGCACTGGGCGCCCTCGCTGCGCGCCCACTCCGCGGCCGTGCTGAACCTGGCCCCCGACCACCTCGACTGGCACGGCTCCATGGCGGCCTACGCCGCCGACAAGGGCCGGATCTACGAGGGCAACACCGTCGCCTGCGTCTACAACGCGGCCGACCGGGCCACCGAGGACCTGGTGCGCGCGGCCGACGTCGAGGAGGGCTGCCGGGCCATCGGCTTCACCCTCGGCACGCCGGGCCCCTCCCAGGTCGGCGTGGTCGACGGCATCCTGGTGGACCGCGCCTTCGTCGAGAACCGGCACCAGCAGGCCCAGGAGCTGGCCGAGGTCTGCGACGTGGACCCGCCCGCCCCGCACAACATCGCCAACGCGCTCGCCGCGGCGGCCCTGGCCCGCGCCTTCGGCGTGCCGCCGACGGCCGTCCGGGACGGACTGCGCGCCTTCCGGCCGGACGCCCACCGCATCGAGTACGTCGAGGAGGTCGCGGGCGTCTCCTACATCGACGACTCCAAGGCCACCAACACGCACGCCGCCGAGGCGTCGCTCGCCGCCTACGACCCGATCGTCTGGATCGCGGGCGGCCTGGCCAAGGGCGCCACCTTCGACGAGCTGGTCCAGAGGTCGGCGAAGCGGCTGCGCGGCGCCGTCCTGATCGGCGCCGACCGCGCCCTGATCCGCGAAGCCCTGGCGCGACACGCCCCTCAGGTCCCGGTCGTCGACCTCGACCGGACCGACACTGGGGCGATGTCCGAGGCGGTCCGGGAGGCGGCACGGCTCGCCCGGCCGGGGGACACGGTCCTGCTCGCCCCGGCCTGCGCCTCGATGGACATGTTCGTCAACTACAACAAGCGGGGCGAGGCGTTCGCGGACGCGGTCCGCGCGCTCGCCGCCGAGCGCGCCTGACCGGCCACCGGGTCCGGCGCCCCCGGGCACGACTGGAGGGGACAGCGACCATGCGGGCCGACCACGGGTACGTACCGCACCGGGCGGGCCTCGCGCTGCGCGGCAGGACCGCCGGGCCGCGCCGCCCCCCGGCCGCCCGGGGCGGCGGCGGGCGGATCCGCCCGCCGTCCGTGCCCCGCCCGCCGCGCGGCAGCGGCGTACGGCGGCTGTACGAGCGGGCCCGCCGGGCCTGGGACCGCCCGCTGACCGCGTACTACGTGATCCTCGGCGCCAGCCTGCTGATCACCGTGCTCGGGCTGGTGATGGTGTACTCGGCGTCCATGATCAAGGCGCTGGAGCTGTCGCTGCCCGCCTCGTACTTCTTCCGCAAGCAGTTCCTGGCCGCGGTCATCGGCACCGGGCTCCTGCTGTTCGCCTCCCGGGTCCCGGCCAGGCTCCACCGGGCACTGGCCTATCCGCTGCTGGTGGGAACCGTCTTCCTGATGGTCCTCGTCCAGATCCCCGGGATAGGGCACTCCGTCAACGGCAACCAGAACTGGATCTACCTCGGCGGCCCCTTCCAGCTCCAGCCCAGCGAGTTCGGCAAGCTGGCGCTGATCCTGTGGGGCGCCGACCTGCTGGCCCGCAAGCAGGACAGGCGGCTGCTGACGCAGTGGAAGCACCTGCTGGTCCCGCTGGTCCCGGTCGCCTTCCTGCTGCTCGGGCTGATCATGCTGGGCGGTGACATGGGTACGGCGATCATCCTGACCGCGATCCTGTTCGGCCTGCTGTGGCTGGCCGGGGCGCCCACCAGGCTGTTCGTCGGGGTGCTGGCGGTCGCCGCCGCGATCGGCGTCCTGCTGATCCGCACCAGCCCCAACCGGATGGCGCGGCTCGCCTGCATCGGCGCCACCGAGCCGGGCCCGGGGGACAGGTGCTGGCAGGCGGTGCACGGCATCTATGCTCTGGCGTCGGGCGGATGGTTCGGTTCCGGGCTGGGTGCCAGTGTGGAAAAATGGGGCCAACTCCCGGAACCTCACACCGACTTCATCTTCGCCATCACCGGGGAGGAACTGGGGCTGGCGGGGACGCTGTCGGTGCTCGCCCTGTTCGCGGCTCTAGGCTATGCGGGTATCCGCGTGGCCGGACGCACGGAGGACCCCTTCGTGAGGTATGCCGCGGGAGGCGTGACCACCTGGATCACGGCCCAGGCCGTGGTCAACATCGGTGCGGTGCTCGGCCTGCTGCCGATCGCCGGTGTCCCGCTCCCGCTGTTCTCCTACGGGGGCTCCGCCCTGCTGCCGACCATGTTCGCCATCGGTCTGCTGATCGCCTTCGCGCGAGAGGAGCCCGCGGCGAGAGCGGCCCTGGCCATGCGGCCTGGTTTCGGCAAGCGGGCCGGGGTGAGTTGGAAGTCGATGCGACGGCGCGTCAAGAAGCGTCCGTCCGGAGAGCGGTGAATTTCGGTGCATGTCGTACTCGCCGGTGGGGGGACCGCCGGCCACATCGAGCCCGCGCTCGCCCTCGCGGACGCCCTGCGCAGGCAGGACCCGACCGTGGGGATCACGGCCCTCGGCACGGAGCGGGGTCTGGAGACCCGGCTGGTGCCCGAGCGGGGCTACGAGCTGGCGCTCATCCCCGCCGTCCCGCTGCCGCGCAAACCCACTCCCGAGCTGATCACCGTCCCCGGGCGGCTGCGCGGCACCATCAAGGCCGCCGAGCAGATCCTGGAGCGCACGAAGGCCGACTGCGTCGTCGGCTTCGGCGGCTATGTGGCGCTGCCCGGCTACCTGGCGGCCAAGCGGCTCGGCGTGCCGATCGTGGTGCACGAGGCCAACGCCCGGCCCGGACTGGCCAACAAGATCGGTTCGCGGTACGCGGCGGGGGTCGGCGTCGCCACGCCCGACAGCAAACTGCGGAACGCCCGCTACATCGGCATCCCGCTGCGGCACACCATCGCGACCCTCGACCGCGCCCGCGTGCGCCCCGAGGCGCGCGCCGCGTTCGGGCTCGACCCCAATCTCCCCACGCTGCTGGTCTCCGGCGGCTCCCAGGGAGCCCGCCGCCTCAATGAGGTGATCCAGCAGATCGCTCCGGTGCTCCAGCGCTCCGGGATCCAGATCCTGCACGCGGTCGGCCCGAAGAACGAAGTGCCGCACGTCGACAACATGCCCGGTATGCCGCCCTACATCCCGGTACCGTACGTGGACAGGATGGACCTCGCGTACGCCGCGGCCGACATGATGCTCTGCCGAGCGGGCGCGATGACCGTCGCCGAACTCTCCGCCGTCGGGCTTCCCGCCGCGTACGTCCCGCTGCCGATCGGCAACGGCGAACAGCGGCTCAACGCCCAGCCGGTGGTCAAGGCCGGCGGCGGGCTGCTGGTCGACGACGCCGAGCTGACGCCCGAGTGGGTCCAGGGCAACGTCCTCCCGGTGCTCGCCGACCCGCACCGGCTGTACGAGATGTCCCGGGCCGCCGCCGAGTTCGGCCGCCGGGACGCCGACGACCTGCTCGTGGGCATGGTGTACGAGGCGATTGCGGCACGCCACAAGGCGTGAGAAGGCAGGGAGCATGGCCGGACCGACGACCGCCGATCGCGGCGCCCGCACGCCGAAGTCCGCGGGCCGTCCGTCGGCCCGGCCACCCTCCGCCCGGCCGGGGCCGCCCGGTGGCCGCCGGCTGCCGGGCCCGCGCGTCGTCCTGCCGGCCGGGGCCGTGGTGGTGCTCGCCGTGGCGGTGCTCTGGGTGCTGTACGGCTCGACGTGGCTGCGCGTGCAGGAGGTCACGGTCACCGGGACGCGGGTCCTGACCCCGCGGCAGGTCGAGGCGGTCGCCGCCGTACCGATGGGCGAGCCGCTGGTCTCGGCCGACACCGGCGGCATCGAGGAGCGGCTGCGCCGGAGGCTGCCCCGGATCGACTCGGTGGCCGTCGTACGGTCGTGGCCGCACACCGTGGAGCTGAGGGTGACCGAGCGCCGCCCGGTCCTGCTGATCGAAAAGGGTGCGAAGTTCATCGAAGTGGATGCGAAAGGTGTGCGTTTCGCCACGGTCGCCCGGGCGCCCCGGGGGGTGCCCCGGCTGGAACTGACGGCCGATCAGTCACCCAGTCTGCGCCGCTTCGACACCGGCCGGCTGACGGTCGCGGCGGTGGGCGTGGCCGGGGACCTGCCGGCACCGGTCGCCGAGGACACCCGGGTGGTCCACGTCCGCTCGTACGACTCCATCACCCTGGAGCTGTCCGGCGACCGGACCGTGATGTGGGGCAGCGGGGAGCACGGGGAGGCGAAAGCCCGTGCGCTCACCGCACTGATGAAGGCAGCGCCCAAGGGGGCGCACTTCGACGTGAGCGCCCCCACCGCCCCTGCGGTGTCCCGGAGTTGACGCGCATACGCGCTGGCCAGCACCCTGGTTGGTCAGCGCTATGGGTGATCACATAGGGTGAAAAGAAAAACGGGAGGTTCGGCGTGTTCGTTGAACGTGCGCCACTTGTCGACTTAGTGTCCTGTTCGGAAGAGTCCAGCGAACAGAGACACTGGTAACCCTAAACTTCAACGTTAGGGTTTGGGTCGGCGTTTCGGACCGTCCCATCGGCATCCGTCGTCGCAACGCGGACAACCACCGCGAAGTGGCGACACGTAACTCGAGGCGAGAGGCCTTCGACGTGGCAGCACCGCAGAACTACCTCGCAGTCATCAAGGTCATCGGTGTCGGCGGCGGTGGTGTCAATGCCATCAACCGAATGATCGAGGTCGGTCTCAAGGGCGTCGAGTTCATCGCCATCAACACGGACGCACAAGCACTGTTGATGAGCGACGCCGACGTCAAGCTCGACGTCGGCCGCGAACTCACCCGCGGCCTCGGGGCCGGGGCCAACCCGGCAGTCGGTCGCAAGGCGGCAGAGGACCACCGAGAGGAGATCGAGGAGGTCCTCAAGGGGGCCGACATGGTCTTCGTCACCGCCGGCGAAGGTGGCGGCACCGGCACCGGCGGCGCGCCCGTCGTGGCCAACATCGCGCGCTCGCTCGGCGCCCTGACGATCGGTGTGGTCACCCGGCCGTTCACCTTCGAGGGCCGGCGCCGCGCCAACCAGGCGGAGGACGGCATCGCCGAGCTCCGCGAAGAGGTCGACACCCTCATCGTCATCCCGAACGACCGGCTGCTGTCCATCTCGGACCGCCAGGTCAGCGTGCTGGACGCGTTCAAGTCCGCCGACCAGGTGCTGCTGTCGGGCGTCCAGGGCATCACCGACCTCATCACCACCCCGGGCCTGATCAACCTGGACTTCGCCGACGTCAAGTCGGTGATGTCCGAGGCCGGCTCGGCGCTCATGGGCATCGGCTCGGCGCGCGGCGACGACCGCGCGGTGGCCGCCGCCGAGATGGCGATCTCCTCGCCCCTGCTGGAGGCGTCCATCGACGGCGCCCGGGGCGTGCTGCTCTCCATCTCCGGCGGCTCGGACCTCGGTCTCTTCGAGATCAACGAGGCCGCCCAGCTGGTCAGCGAGGCGGCCCACCCCGAGGCCAACATCATCTTCGGCGCCGTCATCGACGACGCCCTGGGCGACGAGGTACGGGTCACGGTCATCGCGGCCGGTTTCGACGGCGGCCAGCCGCCGGCCCGGCGGGACAACATCCTGAGCGCCTCCTCCGCCAAGCGCGAGGAGCCGGCCCCCGCGTCGCGCCCGGCCGAGACGCCCCGTCCCACCGGCGGTCTCGGCACGGTGCCGCTGCGCGAGGAGCCGCCGGCCCCGGCGGCCGAGCCGGCTCCGGCGGCCAACGAGACGAGCACGCTCTCGCCGGTCACGCCGCCGGCCGTGCCGCCGGCCCGCCCCTACCCGGACACCCAGGCCGAAGAGCTGGACGTCCCGGATTTCCTGAAGTGACACCCTGACGTGATAGGGCAGCACGACTTCGCGAGCGGCGCGCACTTCGCCTTCACCGACCGGTGGGGCGGGGTGAGCGCCGCTCCGTACGAGGAGCTCAACCTCGGCGGAGCGGTCGGCGACGACGCCGACCGCGTCCGGGTGAACCGCCGGCTCGCCGCCGGGGCGCTGGGACTCGACCCGGAGCTCGTCGTCTGGATGAACCAGGTGCACGGCCGGGACGTCGCCGTGGTCGTCTCCCCCTGGGGGGACGCCGACGTTCCACCGGTGGACGCGGTGGTCACCGCCCGGCGCGGCCTGGCCCTCGCGGTGCTGACCGCCGACTGCACCCCCGTCCTGCTGGCCGACCCGGTCGCGGGCGTGGTGGGCGCGGCGCACGCCGGCCGTCCCGGGATGGTCGCCGGTGTCGTACCGGCCGCAGTCGAGGCCATGGTCGGACTCGGCGCCGACCCCGCCCGTATCACCGCCCGTACCGGGCCCGCCGTCTGCGGGCGCTGCTACGAGGTCCCCGCCGCGATGCGCGAGGAGGTCGCGGCCGTCGAGCCCGCCGCCTGGGCCGCGACGAGCTGGGGCACCCCGGCGGTCGACGTCACCGCGGGGGTCCACGCCCAACTGGCCGCCCTGGGCATCGAGGACCGGCGGGCGTCGGCGGTCTGCACCCGGGAGTCGGGCGACCACTACTCGTACCGCCGCGACCGCACCACTGGACGGCTCGCCGGATATGTCTGGCTGGACGGATAGCTCATGACGGACCGCAAGACCGAACTCGCCGCCAACCTGGCGCGGGTGGAGGAACGTATCGCCGCCGCCTGCGCCGCCGCCGGGCGCGAGCGGGGGGACGTGACCCTGATCGTGGTCACCAAGACCTACCCCGCGAGTGACGTCCGGCTGCTGCACGAACTGGGCGTCCGGCACTTCGCCGAGAACCGCGACCAGGACGCCGCCCCCAAGGCCGCCGCGTGTGCCGATCTCGACCTCACCTGGCACTTCGTCGGTCAGCTTCAGACCAATAAGGTCCGTTCTGTAGCGAGTTATGCGCATGTGGTGCAGTCGGTCGACCGATTGAAGCTCGTGGGCGCACTTTCCGGCGCGGCGGTGCGCGCCGGGCGCGAACTGGGATGCCTGATCCAGGTCGCGCTGGACGCGGAGTCCGGCGAGCGCGGTGACCGCGGTGGTGTCGCGCCCGACGGGATCGAGGAGTTGGCCGCCGCGGTGGACGCCGCGCCGGGGCTGCGGCTCGGCGGGCTGATGACCGTCGCGCCGCTGGCCGGACCGTACGCGGGCCGCCAACGCGCGGCGTTCGGACGGCTGCTGGAATTGGCTGCCGGCCTGCGGGCCACTCGCCCGGCTGCGAACATGGTCTCGGCCGGGATGAGCGCGGACCTCGAGGACGCCGTGGCGGCCGGGGCGACACATGTACGCATCGGAACGGCGGTACTCGGCGAGCGTCCCCGCCTCGGGTAACGTCGCGAAGCAAGTCGGACCACAGCAGAAAATATGGTCATTTCCGCCGAACGGCGGACAGGCCCAGTGGATCGCGGGCACTTGGTGACGTTGCCGATCCACCACAGAGCGGAGGACTCAGAGAATGGCCGGCGCGATGCGCAAGATGGCGGTCTACCTCGGCCTCGTGGAGGACGATGGGTACGACGGCCGGGGCTTCGACCCCGATGACGACTTCGAACCGGAGCTGGAGCCGGAGCCGGAGCGCGACCGCCGGCGCCACCAGCCCCCGCACGCCGCACATCCGGCGGAACGGGAGGAACCGGTACGGGTCGTGCCACAACCGCCGGTCCAGCGCGAACCCGTTCCGCTTCCCGCTGAAAGCGGACGACCCGCCCGAATCGCCCCCGTGGCATCCATCACACCTGAACGCCCGAGCCTGGAGAAGAACGCACCGGTGATCATGCCCAAGGTCGTGTCCGAGCGGGAGCCCTACCGCATCACCACATTGCACCCGCGGACCTACAACGAGGCCCGTACCATCGGGGAACACTTCCGCGAGGGCACCCCCGTGATCATGAACCTCACTGAGATGGATGACACAGACGCGAAGCGACTTGTCGACTTTGCCGCCGGTCTGGTCTTCGGTTTGCATGGCAGCATTGAGCGAGTGACGCAGAAGGTGTTCCTGTTGTCGCCTGCTAACGTCGATGTCACGGCGGAGGACAAGGCCCGCATCGCAGAGGGCGGATTCTTCAACCAGAGCTGAGGGCACGACACCGGGAACAGCCGGCCGGGAGGCCGGAGACATGAGAGCCAGGGGAGAGGGAAGCGCGGGATGGGCGTTGCACTGCAGGTGGTCTACATCGCTCTGGTGTGCTTCCTGATCGTCCTGATCTTCCGGCTGGTCATGGACTACGTCTTCCAGTTCGCCCGTTCGTGGCAACCCGGGAAGGCGATGGTGGTCGTTCTGGAGGCCACCTACACTGTCACCGATCCACCACTGAAGCTTCTTCGGCGGTTCATCCCGCCGTTGCGTCTCGGGGGCGTGGCACTCGACCTGTCCTTCTTCGTTCTGATGATCATCGTCTACATCCTGATCTCGATCGTGAACAGCTTCATGATGCGGATGTAGCGATACGGTCCTGCCGACTGCCGACGACTACGTAGAGGTGAAGAAGAGATGCCGCTGACCCCCGAGGACGTGCGGAACAAGCAGTTCACGACCGTCCGCCTCCGAGAAGGCTATGACGAGGACGAGGTCGATGCCTTCCTCGACGAGGTCGAAGCCGAGCTGACGCGTCTGCTCCGGGAGAACGAGGACCTGCGCGCCAAGCTGGCCGCCGCGACCCGCGCCGCCGCGCAGAACCAGCAGCAGCAGGGGATGCGCAAGCCGCCCGAGCAGCAGGACCGTCCGGTCGGTCCCGGCGCTCCCGTACCCGCCGCCATATCGGGACCCCCGGTCCAGCAGCAGCCCCCGCAGATGGGTCCTCCCCAGCTGCCCGGTGGGGCTCCGCAGCTGCCGGCCGGTCCCAGCCACGGCGGTCCGCAGGGCCCGCACGGCCCCGGCCCCATGCAGGGCGGTCCCATGGGTGGCCCGATGGGCGGCCCCATGGGCGGTCACGGTCCGCAGATGCCGCAGCCGGGTCAGGGCCCCGGCGGCGACAGCGCCGCGCGGGTGCTCTCGCTGGCGCAGCAGACCGCCGACCAGGCGATCGCGGAGGCCCGTTCCGAGGCCAACAAGATCGTCGGTGAGGCCCGTTCGCGCGCCGAGGGCCTGGAGCGCGACGCGCGCGCCAAGGCGGACGCCCTGGAGCGGGACGCGCAGGAGAAGCACCGCGTCGCGATGGGCTCGCTGGAGTCCGCCCGCGCCACGCTGGAGCGCAAGGTCGAGGACCTGCGGGGCTTCGAGCGCGAGTACCGCACGCGGCTGAAGTCGTACCTGGAGAGCCAGCTCCGTCAGCTGGAGACCCAGGCCGACGACTCGCTGGCCCCGCCGCGGACTCCGGCCGCCGCTTCGCTGCCGCCGTCCCCGTCGATGGCGTCGGCGGGTGCCAACGGCCCCTCGTACGGCGGCAACCAGTCCATGGGCGGCGGTCCGTCCATGGGCGGTGGCCCCTCGTACGGCGGCCAGCAGCAGATGTCGCCGGCGATGACCCAGCCGATGGCGCCGGTGCGGCCGCAGGCGCCGCAGCCGATGCAGCAGGCTCCCTCGCCGATGCGCGGCTTCCTCATCGACGAGGACGACAACTGACGGCGGCCGTTGGCGCGAGGAGCGCGTAGCCGTCGGCCGGCAGGCTGTCAGGGCCGGGGGGCCCGGGGGGGCGGGGGGGGGGCCCGCCCGGTTGGCGGCGCCCCCGCCCGCCCCCCCCCCCCCCCCCCCGCGCCGGCCCGCGCCCCCGCGCGG